>NZ_JBEYCF010000006.1:0-206545 GCF_040632605.1 Streptomyces sp. NPDC019224
TTCGTCCGGGTCGGCGGCGCGGGCGCCGGCAAGGCCACCACCGGCATGGTGATCAACAGCAACGACACGATCATCGACCACACCTGGCTGTGGCGCGCCGACCACGGCGAGGGCATCGGCTGGGACACCAACCGCGCCGACTACGGTCTCCAGGTCAACGGCGACAACGTCCTGGCCACCGGCCTGTTCGTCGAACACTTCAACAAGTACGACGTCCGCTGGACCGGCGAGAACGGCAAAACGATCTTCTTCCAGAACGAGAAGGCCTACGACGCACCCAACCAGGCCGCCATCCAGAACGGCGCCACCAAGGGCTACGCCGCCTACAAGGTCGACGACACCGTCACCACCCACGAGGGCTGGGGACTGGGCAGCTACTGCTACTACAACGTCGACCCCACCATCCGCCAGGACCACGGCTTCCAGGCCCCCGTCAAACCCGGCGTGAAGTTCCACGACCTGCTCGTCGTCTCCCTCGGCGGCCAGGGCCAGTACAACCACGTCATCAACAACACCGGAGCACCCACCTCGGGGACGGAGACCGTGCCGTCGCAGGTGGTGTCCTTCCCGTAGACAGTGAGCAGATACGGGGCTCCGGTCGCCGGAGTCCTTCCGCAGGACCGCCCGTCCCGTCCTTCCCGACGGGGCGGGCGCCGTCGTGTCAGGGCCGGCCGCCCGCCATCAGGGATTCGAGGCCGGCGAGCCCCTCCAGGACGAACGCGCCCAGACCGCGCACCCCGACGGTGTCGATCCAGCGCTCGAAGGCGACCTTGAAGACGGCGATCCCAGCCTCGGCCGCCAGACTCGCCGCCGGTTCACTGACGCCGCGCGCCCGCAGGGCCTCCCCCATCGCCGCGGCGAGCGAGGCCAGCTTAACCAGCTCCCGCTCCTGGAGCTCCGCGTTGGCCGCGATGATCCGCTGCCGCTGCCGGGCCAGCTCGCGCCGCTCGTCGAACACGGCCGCGGCCGCCTGCAGCGCCTCCGCCACCGCGTCGATCGGGGGCGCGGCCGGGGGAGCCCCGGCGAGGCCGCTCACCAGCCGTTCCCGGAGCAGGGCGGAGCCCGCGAACAGCACCTCGCGCTTGTCCGCGTAGTGCCGGAAGAACGTGCGCTCCGTGAGCCCGGCCCGCTTGGCGATCTCGGTGACGGTCGTCTGTTCGTAACCCCGCTCGCCGTAGAGCTCCATGGCGGCCTGCTCCAGCCTGCCGCGTGCGTTCGGCTCCCATCGACCCATACGGCGAGTCTATGGGATGACAGTCACTGACATCAGAGGTAGGTTGATGTCAGTCGCTGACATCGAAGGGCCGGCGGTGTTTCCCGCCGCCCGAACGTCAGCCTGTTCCAGGAGGTTTCCCATGCGTGTGTTCGTCACCGGCGCGTCCGGCTGGATCGGTTCCGCCGTCGTTCCCGAGCTCATCGAGGCAGGTCACCAGGTCGTCGGGCTCGCCCGATCGGAGACGTCGGCCGAGGCGCTGGCCGCCGCGGGGGCCGAGGTGCGGCGCGGGTCGCTGGACGACCTGGACGTGCTGCGCGAGGCGGCCGCCGACGCGGACGGGGTGCTCCACCTCGCGTTCAAGCACGACATCGCGTTCTCCGGGGACTTCCAGGGCGCCACCGACGCGGACCGCCTGGCCATCGACGCCTTCGGGGACGTGCTCGCCGGCTCCGGCAAGCCGTTCGTCATCGCGTCCGGGCTGCTCGGGCTCGCCCCGGGCCGGGTCGCGACCGAGCGGGACGGCCGGAGGGCCGAGCCGGAGGCGCCCGCCGGGGGCCCGGACGGCCGGCAGGACAACGGGCGGGCAACGATCGCCCTCGCCTCCCGGAACGTCCGCTCCTCCGTCGTCCGGCTGCCTCCGACGGTCCACGGCGACGGGGACCGGGGCTTCGTGGCCGCGCTCATCGCCACCGCCCGCGAGAAGGGCGTCTCCGGCTACGTCGGTGACGGCTCCCAGCGCTGGCCGGCCGTGCACCGCGCGGACGCCGCCCGGCTGTTCCGGCTGGCCCTGGAGAACGCTCCCGCCGGCTCCACGCTGCACGCGGCGGCCGAGGAGGGCGTCGGGCTGCGGGCCGTCGCCGAGGTCATCGGCCGCCGGCTCGGCCTCCCCGCGGTCTCCGTCGCGCCCGAGGACGCGGCCGGCCACTTCGGCTGGCTGACCGGCATGGTGAGCCTCGACTCGCCCTCCTCCAGCGCGCTGACCCGCGAACGGTTCGACTGGAAGCCGGCCGGGCCGGGGCTCGTCGAGGACCTGGACCAGGGCCACTACTTCGGCACGCCGGGGGCGTGAGGGCGCGGCGGCGGCCCGTACCGCGTCCGGCTACAGCCAGCCCTTCTCCCGGGCCGTCCGGACGGCCTCCGCGCGGTTGCGGGCGGCCAGTTTCTGGATCGCCATGGAGAGGTAGTTGCGGACGGTGCCCTGGGACAGGTGCAGCGCGGCGGCGATCTCCGCGTTGGTCGACCCGTCCGCCGCGGTGCGCAGGACCTCGCGCTCCCGGTCGGTCAGCGGGTTCGCCCCGTCGGCGAGGGCGGCGGCCGCGAGACCGGGGTCGATGACGCGTTCCCCGGCGAGCACCTTGCGTACCGCCTCGGCGAGCTGGGACGCCGGTGCGTCCTTGACCAGGAAGGCGTCCGCGCCCGCCTCCATGGCGCGGCGCAGATAGCCGGGCCGGCCGAACGTGGTGACGACGACGACCTTGACGTCCGGGAGGGCCGCGCGCAGCTGGGCCGTCGCGTCGATGCCCGTCATGCCGGGCATCTCGATGTCCAGGAGGGCGACGTCGATGCCGTGCTCCCGGGCCGCCGCCAGGACCTCGTCGCCGCGGGCGACCTGGGCGACCACCTCGATGTCGGGTTCCAGGCCGAGGAGCGCCGCCAGCGCCTCGCGCACCATGGACTGGTCCTCCGCGAGGAGAAGTCTGATCATGCTCATTCCGCGGATCCTAGGCCGGATTCGAACGGAACGCTGAGGACCATGGTGAAGCCTTTGCCCGAACGGGGGTGCGTGGCCCGGGTGATGAGGGTGCCGTCCACGGTGGCTAGGCGTTCGGCGAGACCGGTGAGGCCGTTGCCCGGCGCGGTGCCGGTGGCGCCGCGGCCGTCGTCGGCGACGGTGAGTTCGAGGACCCGTCCGTCGAGCGCCTGGCGCGGGGCGAGCGTGACCGTGCAGCGGTGCGCGCCGCTGTGGCGTACGACGTTGGTGACGGCTTCCCGCAGCCCCCAGGCGAGCACCTCCTCCGCCTTCTCGGGCAGGCCGTCGGGGGCGTCGGCGGGCACCTCGGCGGTGACTCCGGCGGCGGCCAGGGCGGTGCGGGCCCCGGCCAGTTCGCCGGGGAGGGTCGGCCGGCGGTAACCGGTGACGGCGCTGCGTACGTCCGCCAGCGCCTGGCGGCTGACCTGTTCGATGTCCGCGACCTGGGCGGCGGCCAGCTCGGGCCGGTCGGGGAGCATCCGGCCGGCCAGCTCGCTCTTCAGGGTGATCAGGGAGAGGGAGTGGCCGAGCAGGTCGTGCAGGTCGCGGGCGAGGCGCAGGCGTTCCTCGTTGGCGGCGAGCTGCGCGACGGTGGCCCGGGCCGCGCGCAGTTCGATCGTGGTGCGGACCAACTGCCGTACGCCCGTCATCGCGAAGCCGCCGAGCAGGGCGGGGAAGACCAGGGCGACGAGGGTGTCGCGCGCGTCCTCCAGGGTCGCGCCGACGCCCGCCATGACCGCGGTGACGACGGGGATCAGCCAGCGCGCGGTCCGCAGCGGGAGCGTGGCGCCCACCGAGACGGCCACGTACACGAAGAGGACCAGCCAGGGCGTGCCGAACGTCAGCGACAGCAGCACGGCGAGCGCCCCGAGGAAGGCGAGGGAGGCGCGGACCCGGAAGGGGTCGAGCGCCTTCGACGTGTGCCGGAAGACCAGGATCAGGTAGGCGCCGACGAAGACCAGCAGCCCGAGGACGCCGAGCGCGGTCGCCCACGGGGTGTGGTGGCCGGCGGCGAGGTCCTTGACCGGCGCGCTCATGAAGGCGAGCCAGATGCCGATCCACAGCAGCTTGATCCCGGCCTGGCGGGCGGCCGCGGGCGGCCGCTCCGGGCCCGCCGGTGTCTCGTCGTCGTTCACGCCTTCAACGCCTCCTTCCGGTAGGGCCAGGCCGCGCCGCCCGCGAAGAGCAGGAAGCGGACGCAGAGGACGGCGACGTCCCTGGCGTGCGGCGCGCCGCCCGTCTCGACGGCCTGGCCGAGTGCAGCGTACGCGTGCGTGGGAAGCCACTCGGAAATGTTCTGCAGCCACTGCGGGAAGGGCGCGCCGGGCATCCACAGGCCGCCGAGGACGGAGAACCCGAAGTGGACGATCATCGTGACCGGGCGGCCCGCGTCCCCGTGTGCGGCGACTTCCAGCTCGCGCGGGTAAAGGCCGAGGCCGTAGCCGGCGTGGACGGTCGCGTCGGCTGCCGTTACGCCGCCGCCCCCGGCCGGGGGTCCGGTCGGGGGCGGGTACGCGGAGTGCGGGCAGGTCAGCCGTTGCCGTCGAGGTCGATCGTGACGGTGCGCTCGGCCGGGGTCTTCCCGAGCAGCGCGGTCTTCATGGCGAAGGCCACGTCGTCCGCGCTGAGCTGGTGCTTCTTGCCGTCGCCCTTGGTGATCATGATGCCGTCGAAGACACCGGCGCAGAGCCGGTCGATGGCCTTCTTGTCGTAGTAGTCGACGAGCTTGCCGTCGATCGCCTTCATCGACAGGATCTGCGGCAGCGACTTGGCCGGGCCGAACGGGATCTGCTTCCCGCCGGCCCTGATGACGACCAGGCCGGACATCGCGGGCTCCGCGAACTCCTTCATCGCCCGGTCCAGTTCGGCCTGGGTGATGGTGGGTTCCCTGGTGACGACGGGCAGTTCGACGCTCGTCGTGCGGCCGGTCTCGACCTGGGCGCGGTAGGCGTCCCGGACGGAGACCATCGACTTGTTCACGTCGAGCGACTTGCCGGCCTTGCCCGGTACGGCGACGGCCTTGCCCGGCTCGAACTTGATCGTGCCGTCCTTCGCGGTGCCCGAGGCGCCGGCCAGGTCCTGCAGCGCGACGCCGAGCTTCTCCTCGTCGACCGGGAACACCGGCTCGACGGTCCGCTCGCCGCTGAAGAGCGAGCCGATGACGGAGACCGGGTTGTAGTCGCCGCCCGCCGCGGCGCGCACGGTGGCCTGGCTGTCCAGGGAGAGCCCGGCCCTGTCCGGCGCGAGCTGCGTCTCCTTGCCGTCCACGGTCAGCTTGAGCGGGGTCGCGGCGCGCTTGGCGAGCGCGGCGTCCAGCTTCTCGACGCCGTCCTCCTTCGTACCGCCGCCGATGTCGACGCCGAGGACGGTGGTGCCCTTGGGCACGTCGGAGTGGTTCATCAGCAGTCCGGCGCCGTACGCGACACCGAGCAGGGTGACGGCCGCGGCACCGAGCAGGACCAGCTTCGAGCGGCCCTTCTTGGCGGGCGCGGGCTTCGGTGCGGTCCGGGCCGCGGGAACGGGCGCGGGGGGCGTCGGCGCGACGCCACCGGGTCCGGCGGGTCCGGTGCCCGTCGGGCCGCCCGGGACGTTCCGGTCGCCGGGCACGACGGGGATGCCGCTGTTCAGCGTGTCACCCGAGACGTTGTCGCCGGGGCCGCCCGGGGGCGGCGCGAACTGCGGGGTGAGCACGGCGGTGTCGTCGGACATGCGCGGCGGCGCACCGCCGGGCCCGGGGCCGCCCGGGTTCCGCGGACCGGGGCCCGGCGGGAAGGGGCCGGGGCCGTCGAGGTTCGGGGTGAGCGCCGAGGTGCCGGCGGCCGGGCCCGTGGTGGGGCCGGCCGGGCCCGGGGTGCGGACGCCGAGGTCGGGAGTGGAGCGCGGGCCGCCCGGTCCTTCGCCGGGGCCGCCCGGCCCCGCCGGGAAGTCGCGCTGCGGTCCGTCCGAGAAGTACGGCAGGTCGGTACGGGGCCCCGAGGGCGGGGACACCCGGCCTGCACCGGGGCCACCGGGCACGGAACCGCCGGGCCGGGAGCCGGGACCACCGGCACCCGCGGGCGCACCGGGGCCCGCGGGCGCACCCGGGCCGCCCGCGGGACCGGGGCCGCCCGGTACCGGGAATCCCGCACCTTCCGTGTCGCCGCCGGGCCGTCCGTCCGTCGAGGGCTTCCCGGGCGCCGGGGACTTGCGCGGGGCGAACCAGTCGCTGCCGCTCTTCTCCTTGGCCGGCGTCTCGGCGGATTCCGCCGGGGTCGCGTCCTCGCCGGTCTCCGCGGCCGGACCCTGGGGCGTCTGCGGTGTGCCGCCCGGCCGCGGCGCCGAGCCGGTGCGCTCGCCGCCGCCGTCCGCGTCGCTCATCGGCGTACGCATGACAACCGGCGGGATGGGGCGCGAGCCGGGGATGTTGATCCGGATGCGCGTCGTCAGGGTCGTCTCGGTCTTCGGCTCTTCGGGCCGGTCCGGACCGGCAGGTTCCGGGGCCCCTTCCGGGGCGTCCTGCGACGGGTGCAGCGACGGATACTGGCGGGATCCGTACGGCGGCGTACCCGAGGGGTACGCGGCTCCTCCGCGACCCTGGGGCCCGGAGGACGAACTGTCAGTTTCACGACTCAAAGCAGGTTCTCCCGATTGGCTCCGCCGCCCGTACTTCCCCCGTGCCGCAGCCCGGGCGCGCGGACCACCATACTGGCCGCCGCCGGCGCACACCCCGCGACCGGGGGAAACGACTGCGCACCCCCCGGACGGACAGGGGGCATTACGGGACCGGACGGAGCACATTACTTGGCAGGTCGGCCGCTGTCGGCCCGCTGCCGGGGCGATCGCGACATGGTGGCGCAGATCACAGCGATGGCCGTGCCGCCCAGCATGAAGAGCCCGAGGCCGAGCGCGTCACCGAAGACATAGTCCCCTTCGGGCCGCCCGTTGAGCAGAACAACGACTGAAATCAGCCATCCCGCCGCCGGCGCCACGGCGCCCGGCTGGGTGCCCGTGAGCGTGCGCCCGCCGTGGAAGAGACCGGCCGCCGCCGCCAGGGCGAGCAGCAGCCCGCCGGGGAACCAGGCGGGCTGGACGAGCACCCCGGCGATGCCCACGACGGCCCCGAGGACCGCGAGGCCGAACAGGGCGGCGATCCGGCCCGGGTTGAGGGGTGCGGCCAGGCCGGTGGCCGGAATGTCCTTCTTCTCCGCATCGCTCCGGCCGCCTCCGGCCCGCGCCCGGCTGCTGCCACTCATCGCCCGGCTCCCGGCACGCCCGCGAAGAGATCGCGTTCGCGTTCGCCCGCCGGGGCTCCCGGGGTTCCGGCGGCCAACTCGTAGTACTCCGTGGTGAACACGGGCTGCCCCAGGTCGTTCGACAGGGCGAAGTAGGGCCCCTGGAGGGCGATCTGGGTGACGTGCGCCCGCATCGCCGCGGTCTTCGCGTCCTCGTGGCCCGTGCCGTCGATGACGGTGGTGACCAGGTCGTCGTCCACCACGCCCGGCACGTCGCCGATCCCGGCGATCGCCGGGAACACCTCGGGGTCCTCGGCCCGCAGAGCGGCGAACCCCTCCTCGGCGACCGAGCGCGGCACCCGGTTCCAGTAGATCTTGGCGATGGTGTGCGGGGCGCCCGCGCCGGGGCGGTGAGCGGCGTCGGCGGCCAGCTCCGCGGCGCGGGTGGCGACCCGGTGGGCCTGGATGTGGTCGGGGTGTCCGTAGCCCCCGTCGGGGTCGTACGTCACCAGGACCTGGGGGCGCACCTCGCGAATCACCTCGACGAGGTGGCCGGCGGCCTCGTCCAGGTCGGCCGACCAGAAGGCGTTGGGGCGGTGGTTCTGCTCGGCGCCCATCATCCCGGAGTCCCGGTAGCGGCCGGCGCCGCCGAGGAAGCGGTGGTCGGTGACGCCCAGCTCCTTCATGGCCGCCGCCAGTTCGCCGCGGCGGTGGGGGCCCAGGGTGTCGTCCCGGGCCGCGGCGAGATGGGCGAGGGCGGGCGGGATGACCTCGCCCTCCTCACCGAGGGTGCAGGTCACCAGCGTGACCAGGGCGCCTTCGGCCGCGTACCTGGCCATGGTGGCGCCGTTGTTGATCGACTCGTCGTCCGGGTGCGCGTGCACCAGGAGCAGCCGGCGGGCGGGGAGGTCCGTCATGGGGACCACCCTACGAGCCGGCGGCCCCCATGGCCGACGGCGGCCGGGCGCGGGACGGCGCCGGACCGCCGGCAGGCGACGGCCGCGTCAGAACTTGATGCCCCCGATCATGCCGGCCACGTTCGTGGTCAGCTCCGAGATGGTGGGTGCGATGGACGAACTGGCGAGATAGAAACCGAGCAGCGCGCAGACGACCGCATGTCCTCCCTTCAGTCCGGATTTCCGGATCAGCAGGAAGACGATGATCGCCAGCAGCACCACCGCCGAAATCGAGAGCGCCACGGCGGTTCACCTCCATCGGTACGGTCGGGACGGGCAGCACACATGGAGCCAGCGGGTTCATACCCACCGAGCGCTACGGATCATAACTATCCGTGGCACCGCATTGTCCGGGTCACAGCAGCACGAGGGGCGCACGGATGTGCGCGGCCGATAGGTTCGGCGCATGACTTCGTCAGAGATCACGTTTCCGCTCCAGTTGGCCCGGACCATGAGATTCACCCTTGGGGTGCCGCGCTCGTTCACGGTTTCACCCGACGGTGGACGCGTGGTCTACCTGCGCTCGGGTTCCGGCACCGACCGTTCGGGCCGGCTCTGGGTCCTGGACGTGACCGAGGGCGCCGCCCCGCGCGAGCGGCTGGTGGCCGATCCGGCGGCGCTGCTGGGCGGTTCGGCGGAGCGCCTGTCGGCGCAGGAGCGCGCCCGGCGGGAGCGCAGCCGGGAGGGTTCGTCCGGGATCGTGGGCTACGCGGTGGACGCGGCCGCGGAGTTGGCCGCGTTCGCGCTGTCGGGGAAGGTGTACGTCGCCGATCTGGTCGGGGGAACGGCGCGTGCGCTGCCCGTGCCCGGCCCGGTGATCGACCCGCGCCCCTCCCCGGACGGGCGACACGTCGCCTATGTGTCCAAGGGCGCGTTGCGCGTCGTCGGCACCGACGGCGAGGCCGACCGGGTGCTCGCGGAGCCGGAGGACGCCCATGTCACGTACGGGCTCGCGGAGTTCATCGCGGCCGAGGAGATGAGCCGCTCGCGGGGCTTCTGGTGGTCGCCGGACTCGGACCGGCTGCTCGTGGCCCGGGTCGACGACAGCCCCGTCCAGCGGTGGTGGATCGCCGACCCCGCGCACCCCGGCCGCAGGCCCGCCGAGATCGCGTACCCGGCGGCCGGCACGCCCAACGCCGTGGTCGGGCTCCACGTCGTGGGCCTGGACGGCCGGCGCACCGAAGTGGAGTGGGACCGGGCCCGGTTCCCCTATCTGGCGCGGGTGCACTGGTCCTCGTACGGGGCTCCGCTGCTCCTCGTCCAGGCCCGGGACCAGCAGAGCCAGCTGTGCCTGGCGGTGGACCCGGAGACCGGGGCGACCCGGACCGTGCACGCGGACGAGGACCCGGTGTGGCTGGAGCTGTTCCCCGGGGTGCCCGCGTGGGCGCCGGACGGGCGGCTCGTGCGGATCGCGGACGAGGGCGGGGCGCGGGTCCTCACGGTCGGTGACCGGCCGCTGACCGGGGCGCAGCTGCACCTCCAGGCGGTGCTGGACATCGGGGACTCGGACGTCCTGGTGACGGCGTCGGCGGGTGAGGGGGCGACCGCGCCGGAGACCGGCGAGAGCCATGTGTACCGGGTCAACGAGCTGGGCGTCGAACGGGTCTCGGAGGGCGTCGGTGTGCATACGGCGGTCCGCTCGGGCCGGGTGACGGTGCTGGTCTCGGCCACGCCGGAGCGGCCCGGGGCGACGGCGCGGGTGCTGCGCGACGGCAAGGAGGTCGCCGTCGTCGCGAGCCACGCCGAGCGGCCTGTGCTGACGGCGCGGCCGGCGCTCGTCGAAGGGGGCGCACGGCGGATTCCGTGCGCCGTGCTGCTCCCCGCCGGCTACTCGGAGTCGGACGGTCCGCTTCCGGTGCTCATGGACCCGTACGGCGGGCCGCACGGCCGGCGGGTCGTCGCCGCCCACAATCCGCACCTCACCTCGCAGTGGTTCGCGGACCAGGGCTTCGCCGTGGTCGTCGCGGACGGGCGCGGCACACCGGGCCGTTCACCGGCCTGGGAGAAGGCGGTCAAGCACGATCTGGCGCTCAGCCTCGACGACCAGGTGGAGGCCCTGCACGCGCTCGCGGAGCGCTTCCCGCTGGATCTCGGCCGGGTGGGCATCCGGGGCTGGTCGTACGGCGGTTTCCTGGCCGGGATGGCGGCGCTGCGGCGGCCGGACGTCTTCCACGCGGCGGTCGTCGGCGCCCCGGTGACCGACCTGCGGCTCTACGACACGCATTACACCGAGCGGTATCTCGGCGACCCGGTGAAGCAGCCGGAGGTGTACGCGTACAACTCGCTGGTCACCGACGAGGGCCTGTCGCACGCGGCCGAGCAGGTGCGGCCGATGATGATCGTCCACGGTCTGGCGGACGACAACGTGGTCGTCGCGCACAGCCTGCGGCTGTCCTCGGCGCTGCTCGCCGCCGGCCGGCCGCACGAGGTGCTGCCGCTGAGCGGGGTGACCCACATGACCCCGCAGGAGAAGGTGGCCGAGAACCTGCTGCTGCTCCAGGTGGACTTCCTGAAGCGGTCGCTGGGGGTCTGAGCGGCTCTCGGGCCGCCCCTACCAGCCGGGCGGCGGCTGGGAGGGCGGCGGGGGCGGGCCGAAGCCGCCGCTGCCGCCCTGCGGGTAGCCGTAGCCGGGCGGCCGCTGCCCGGGGTACGGGGGCCCGGCCGGGCCGGGCCACGGGGCGGGCCCCCGTCCCGGCCCGCCCGACCAGGGGTCGTGGCCCGGCGCACCGGCCTGCCCCGGCACGGCGAGGGCGAGCAGCGCGGCCAGGGCGGCGAGCCCCTGGAAGATCCAGCTGAGCAGCACGAGCCGGGTCTCGGCCTGCAGCGAACCGAAGTGGTCGAACATGTCGTAGTGCACGATCCGCGTCACCCCGAGCACCCCGCCGGGCAGCAGCAGCGCGGCGGCCACCAGGCCGAACGGACGCGCGTGCCGGGCCCGGGCCACCGCGCTGACTCCGGCGAGCCCGCACAGCAGGGCCAGCACCACGGTGGCCCAGCCCTGCGGCGGGCCGGTCAGCTGCTGCCCGATCCGGTCACCGCCCACGTACCAGTCGGGGAAGATCTCCGGGTACCGCACGACCTGGCGGATCTCCCACGCGATCAGGACGGCCCCGGCCGCGCCCAGCGCCAGGAACGCCAGGAGGCCCGCGCCGGGCCCCGGCCCGACGGGCGTCGGCTCGTAGGAGTCGGCCGGGGGCCTGCGGCCCGCACCGGCGGTGATGATCATCGCGGCGCCTGCGGCGAGGGCGACGAAGGCGCAGATCAGCGCCCGTGAGCGCAGGTCGTCGGAGTACGCGGACTCCATCCGCCGGTTGCCGATGGTCCAGAGCCCGGGCAGCCGGACGCCGAGTGTGACCACCCCGGCGACGACGAGCGCGGGGGCGCCGGCCGTGGTGCGCAGCGCGGCCACGGCGACGGCCACGTACACCACGAACAGGACGACATCCATGGACGAGGTCGCGGGCGCGGCCTGCGGACGGGCTTCCTGGAACCCCGCCCAGTACCGCCACAGTTGGCCGAAATCCGTCGCCCTGGCATCCCGTACGAGCCAGCACGCGACGATCACCGCGAGCACGGCGGACAGGACGGCACCGGTGGCTCTCGCTCCGCGGGTGAGTATCACACCAGGGATACTTCCGCGCGCCCGCCCTCCGGACAAGAGGGCCTGCGGCGGTTGAACGGCAACCGGCCGGGGGGCGTCACGCCCCGCCGGCCGGTCCACGGCACCCGCACGGCCGTACGTTGTTCATGGTGCCGCGTCCGTATATCGGGGAAGTTGCCCGCGTGTTAACGGCGGGTCAGCTCACCCGGGTGCTTCCGGAGGGCGGCGGGCCCTCGTCGCTCCCCGACGGCGGCGGGCCCTCGGTCCCGGTGGGCGCCGGGCTGTCCTCCCCCGGCGGCTGCGGGCCCGCTTCGCCCCCGGCCGGTTCCTCGGGGGCCGGCCCCTCCCCCCGGCCCTCGGCCTCCGCCGCCTCCATGGCCTCCGCCTTCTCCGCCGCCCGCTCGGCCGCCTCCTCCTGGCCGCCCTCCCCCGGCACCGACTCCAGCGTCCCCTCCGGCGGGACCACGCGCTTCTCCTCCGCGAAGTGGCAGGCCGAGTCGTGCCGGGCCGGGCTGTCCGTGTCGCGGAAGGCGGCCGGGACGGCCAGCAGCGGCACCTCCAGCTCGCACCGTTTCTGCGCCTTCCAGCAGCGGGTGCGGAAGCGGCAGCCGGAGGGCGGGTTGGCGGGCGAGGGCACGTCGCCGTGCAGGATGATCCGCTCGCGGAACTCCCGTGCCATGGGGTCCGGCACGGGCACGGCGGAGAGCAGGGCCTGCGTGTAGGGGTGCGTGGGGTGGTCGTAGATCTCCGCGTCCGTGCCGATCTCGACGAACCGGCCCAGGTACATGACGCCGACCCGGTCCGAGATGTGCCGGACGATCGAGAGGTCGTGCGCGATGAAGACGTAGGAGAGGCTGAACTCCGCCTGGAGCCGGTCCAGCAGGTTGACGACCTGCGCCTGGACGGAGACGTCGAGCGCGGAGACCGGTTCGTCGGCGACGATGATCTCCGGGTTGAGCGCGAGGCCGCGGGCGATGCCGATGCGCTGGCGCTGGCCGCCGGAGAACTGGTGCGGATAGCGGTTGATGTACTCCGGGTTGAGGCCCACGACGTCCAGCAGGTCCTGGACCCTGCGCCGCCGGCTGCCCTTCGGGGCCACCTCCGGGTGGATCTCGTACGGCTCCCCGATGATGTCGCCCACCGTCATACGGGGGTTGAGCGAGGTGTACGGGTCCTGGAACACCATCTGGATGTTGCGGCGCACGGCCTTCAGCGCGCGGCCGGACAGCTTGGTGACGTCCTCGCCCTTGTACCGGATGGAGCCGGCCGTCGGCTGCTCCAGGTGCACCAGCAGCCGGGCGACCGTCGACTTGCCGCAGCCGGACTCCCCCACCACACCGAGCGTCTCGCCGGCCCCGAGGTCGAAGGAGACCCCGTCGACCGCCTTGACCGCGCCGACCTGCTTCTTGAACAGGATGCCCTGGGTCAGCGGGTAGTGCTTGACGAGGTCGCGCACCTCCAGGATCGGTTCGCCTCCCGCGTACGCCTTCTCCTGCCGCGAGGTGGACAGGAGGGCGCGCGCCGTCTCGTCCTCCTCGCGCCCCGAGTGGTCAGCGTGCATCGAGCGTCTCCTTCCAGAAGTGGCAGGCGCTCTGTCGGTGCTCGGCCACGTCGTACAGCGGCGGCACGTCGGTGCGGCAGACGTCCTGGGCCATCGGGCAGCGCGGGTTGAAGGCGCAGCCGGGCGGGATGTGCAGCAGGTTGGGCGGCAGGCCCTTGATCGCGTACAGCTCCTGGCCCTTCTGGTCCAGGCGCGGGATCGAGGCCAGCAGACCCTTGGTGTACGGGTGGGCGGGCGCCTGGTAGATGTCGTGCACGGGCGAGGTCTCGACGATCCGGCCCGCGTACATCACCGCGATCTTGTCGGCGACGTCCGCCACCACCCCCAGGTCGTGGGTGATGAGGATCAGGCCCATGTTCAGCTCCCGCTGGAGTTCCGCGAGGAGGTCCATGACCTGGGCCTGGACGGTGACGTCGAGGGCGGTGGTGGGTTCGTCGGCGATGATCAGGGAGGGTTCGAGGGCCAGCGCCATGGCGATCATGATGCGCTGGCGCATGCCGCCGGAGAACTGGTGCGGGTAGTTGCCCACCCGGTCCTTGGCGGCGGGGATGCGGACCCGGTCCATCAGCTCGACGGCCTTGGTCCTCGCGTCCTTGCGGGACATGCCGCGGTGCACGACGTACATCTCGCCGAGCTGCTCGCCCACGGTCAGGACGGGGTTGAGGGAGGAGAGGGCGTCCTGGAAGATCATGGCCATCTCCTGGCCGCGGATCCTCCGGCGCTCCTCCTTCCTCATCTTCAGCAGGTCCCGGTCCTTGAACAGGATCTCGCCGCCGCTGATCCTGCCCGGGGGCATGTCGAGGATGCCCATGACCGCCTGTGCGGTGACCGACTTGCCGGAGCCCGATTCGCCGAGCACCGCGAGCGTCTCGCCCTCGGCCACCGAGTAGTTGACCCCGTTGACGGCTTTGACGACCCCGTCCCGGGTGTGGAACTCCACGTGCAGATCGCGCACTTCGAGCAACATGGCAGCGGACTCCTCAGCGCAGCTTGGGGTCGAGGGCGTCGCGCACCGCGTCGCCGAGCATGATGAAGGCCAGCACCGTGACGGCCAGCGCGCCGGCGGGCCAGAGGAGCATGTGCGGGGCGTTGCGGATGTACTGGGAGGCGGCGGAGATGTCGATGCCCCAGGAGACGGCGGGCGGCTTCAGGCCCACGCCGAGGAACGACAGGGTCGCCTCCAGGGAGATGTACGTGCCGAGCGCGATGGTCGCGACGACGATGACCGGGGCGACGGCGTTCGGCGCGATGTGCCGCAGCATCATCCGTCCGTTGGAGGCGCCGAGGGCCCGGGCGGCCTGGACGTAGTCGTTGTGCTTGGCGGTGATGACGGAGCCGCGGGCGATGCGGGCGATCTGCGGCCAGCCGAGCAGCACGATGAAGCCGATCACCGGCCAGATGGTGGAGCTGGTCACCACGGACAGGAAGACCAGGCCGCCGAGGACGACGGGGATGCCGAAGAAGATGTCGGTGAGGCGGGAGAGGATCGCGTCCCACCAGCCGCCGAAGAAGCCCGCCAGACCGCCGAGGACGCTGCCGATGAGGGACACGCCGAGGGTGGAGCAGATGCCGACGGTGACGGAGTTGCGGGCGCCGTAGACGACGCGGGTGTAGACGTCGCAGCCCTGTCCGTCGTAGCCGAAGGGGTGGCCCGACTGGGAACCCTCCTGGGCCTTCCCGAGGTCGCAGTCGAGCGGGTCGCCGGACGCGATGAGCTGCGGCCAGATCGAGATGACCACCAGGAACAGGATGATCAGGGCCGAGACGATGAAGACCGGGTTGCGGCGCAGGTCGTGCCAGGCGTCGGACCAGAGGCTCTGCGGTTTGGTGCCGGGTCCCGTCCCCTCGGGGCCGCCGGGGGTCTTCTCCAGGCTGTCGCCCTCCGCGAGCGCGAGGTCCGTCGGCGCGCCGGCGCCGCCCGCGGAGATCGCCTCGTCCGGTGTCTGCTCAGGCATAGCGGATCCTCGGGTCGAGTACGGCGTAGAGGAGGTCGACGATCAGGTTGGCCGCCAGGAAGACGAGCACCAGGATGGTGACGAAGCCGACCACGGTCTGCGAGTTCTGTCGCAGGATGCCCTGGTAGAGCTGGTAGCCGACGCCGTGGATGTTGAAGATCCGCTCGGTGACGATCGCCCCGCCCATCAGGGCTCCCACGTCCGTGCCGATGAAGGTGACGACGGGGATCAGCGAGTTGCGCAGCAGGTGCCGGACGATCACGCGCCGCCGGGGCAGGCCCTTGGCGGTCGCGGTGCGGACGTAGTCGGCGCGGGCGTTCTCGGCGATCGAGGTCCGGGTGAGCCGGGTGACGTACGCCAGCGAGACGGAGGCGACCACCAGGCCCGGGATGATCAGTTCGTTCAGCGGGGCCTCGGAGGAGACGGACGGTTTGATGACGCCCCACTGGACGCCGAGCAGCAGCTGGAGCAGCAGGCCGGTGACGAAGGTCGGGATGGAGATCACGACCAGCGTCAGGATCAGCACGGTGGTGTCGATGGGCCGGCCGCGGCGCAGGCCGGTGACGACGCCGAGGCTGATGCCGATGACGATCTCGAAGACGATCGCCACGAGGGTGAGGCGGATGGTGATGGGGAAGGCGGTGGCCATCAGCTCGGTGACCTTCTGCCCGTTGAACGCGGTGCCGAAGTCGCCGGTGAAGACGTTGCCCATGTAGGTGAGGTATTGCTGCCAGACCGGCTTGTCGAGGCCGAATTCCGTGCGGAGTTGGGCGGCGGTCGCCGGGTCGCACTGGCGGTCGCCGCAGAGACCCGCGATGGGGTCACCCATCACGTTCACCATCAGGAAGATCAACAGCGTGGTGCCGAAGAAGACCGGGATCATCTGCAGCAGCCGCCGGATCACATAACGTCCCATGAAGGGCTCCGGGGGTCGCGGGGGACGGAGGCTGAGGAGTCGGGGGGACGGGGAAGCCGGGCCGCCGGTGCGTCACCGCACGGGGCGCCCGGCTCCGTCCCTTACTTGACCTTGATCTGCTCGTACACCGGGACGCTGAACTGGTTCAGCGAGACATCGGTGACGTCCTCCGAGTAGCCGGCGCTGCCGTTCTGGTACCAGAGGGGGATGACGGGCATCTGCTGGACCAGGACCTTCTCGGAGTCCTGGAAGATGGAGACGGCCTCGGCCCTGTCGGATTCGGCGTTGGCCTTGTCGATGAGGTCGTCGAACTGCTTGTTGCTCCACTTGCCGTCGTTGGACGAGGCGTCGGTGTAGTACACGGGCTGCAGGAAGTTCTGGATGAGCGGGTAGTCCATCTGCCAGCCCGCGCGCCAGGCGCCGCTCAGCTTCTGCTCGGAGACCTGGCTGCGGAAGTCGGCGAAGGTGCCGACGGGGGCGCCCACGCACGCCCTGTTGTTGCCCATGACCTTGTTGATGCTGTTGCAGACGGCGTCGACCCATTCCTTGTGCGAGCCGGTGTCCGCGTTGTACGAGATCTTGAGCTGGCCGCCGGGGATGCCGCCGCCGTCCTCGATCATCTTCTTGGCCTCGGCGGCGTTGTACGTGCACTCCTTGCCGCAGAGGCCCTTCTTGAAGCCGCCGTCCTCGCCGAGGACCGGGGAGGTCCAGTCGGAGGCGGGGGTGCGGGTCTTCTGGAAGATCTGGTCGGTGATCTGCTGCCGGTTGATCGCCATCGACAGGCCCTGGCGCACCTTGACCGCGCCGGGGGTGTTCCACTGCTTGTCGTAGAAGGGGAAGGTGAGCGTCTGGATGATGCCGGCCGGGGTGTTGATGTAGCGGTCGCCGAGGTCCGACTCGACGTTCTTGAGCTGGGAGGCGGGCACGTCGTCGACGAGGTCGAGGTTGCCGGCCGTCAGGTCGGTGTAGGCGGTGTTGTTGTCGGTGTAGACCTTGAGGTCGATGCCGCCGTTCTCCGCCTTGTCGTCCCCGGGGTAGTCGTCCCACTTGCGCAGGCTCATCGAGGAGCCCTTGCTGTACTTCTCGATGGTGTACGGGCCGTTGCCGACGGGCTTGGAGAGCCAGCCGGCGTGGTCGGTGTAGAAGGTCTTGGGGAGCGGGGCGAAAGCCGGGTAGCCGAGGGTGTCGGGCCACAGCGAGAACTTCTGCGACAGTTTGACGGTGAAGGTCTTGCCGTCGACGACCTTGAGGCCGGACATGGTGGTGGCGCTCGCCTTGCCGGACTCGGGGTGGACCTTGTCGTAACCGTCGATGTAGCCGAAGAAGTAGGCGTTCTTCTGGTTGTTCTTCAGGAGGGCACCGTAGTTCCAGGCGTCCACGAAGGACTTGGCGGTGATCTTCTCGCCGTTGCTGAAGGTCCAGCCGTCCTTCACCGTGACGGTGAAGTTCTGGTTGTCCTTGGTCTCGATCTTCTCGGCGAGCATGTTCGTGGCCTCGCCGGTCTTCGGGTCGTACTTCTTCAGACCCCGGAAGATCATGTCGAGCACCTTGCCGCCCTGCACCTCGTTGGTGTTGGCGGGCTCCAGGGGGTTCTGCGGGTCACCCCAGGAAGAGCTGACGATCCCGTCGGCGCCACCTCCGCCACCGCTGTCGCCCCCGCCGCAGGCCGTCGCCGCCAGGGCGACGGCCGCCGCGCATGCGGCCCACTTGACGTGTGTGGCTCCGCGCATGGAGTGCCTCCTCATCGTGCTCAGGCTTACGTGAGGACAAATATCACCCCATAACTACACTTATGCATGCACACACCCGCCATACGGCGGAACCCGAACCCCAAGGGCACCACGAAATTATTTGCGGCTGCAATCAGCACGCTTCGGAGCGGAGGAGAGCATTCCGACAGCGGCACCGCCGGGGAGGACGGGCCGGCCGGGAGCCGCACCTCCTCATGAGGAAAGGCGCCCCGGAACCGATCGGTTCCGGGGCGCCTTTCGTCGCGCGCGGCGGGTTACGAGGCCGCGTGCACCACGTCCTTCTCCTCCGCGAAGTGGCAGGCCGACTCGTGGGCGGCCGGCGTCTTCACGTCCTTGAAGCGCTCGGGGACCGCGAGGAGCGGCACCTCGGTGGCGCACTTGTCCTGGGCCTTCCAGCAGCGGGTGCGGAAGCGGCAGCCCGAGGGCGGGTTGGCCGGCGACGGGACGTCACCGGAGAGGATGATCCGCTCGCGGCCGTCGCGGGAGTCCGGGTCGGGGACCGGGACCGCCGACAGCAGCGCCTGGGTGTAGGGGTGCGTCGGGTGGTCGTAGATCTGGGTGTCCGTACCGATCTCGGCCATCTTGCCGAGGTACATGACGCCGACCCGGTCCGAGATGTGCCGGACGATCGACAGGTCGTGCGCGATGAAGAGGTAGGACAGGTTGAACTCGTCCTGGAGCTTCTCCATCAGGTTGATGACCTGCGCCTGCACCGACACGTCGAGCGCGGAGACCGGCTCGTCGCAGATGATGATCTCCGGGTTGAGCGCGAGGCCGCGGGCGATGCCGATGCGCTGGCGCTGACCGCCGGAGAACTGGTGCGGGTAGCGGTTGATGTACTCCGGGTTGAGGCCGACGACGTCCAGGAGCTCCTGGACCCTGCGCCGCCGGTCGCCCTTGGGGGCCACCTCCGGGTGGATCTCGTACGTCTCGCCGATGATGTCGCCCACCGTCATACGGGGGTTGAGCGAGGTGTACGGGTCCTGGAACACCATCTGGATGTTGCGGCGCACGGCCTTGAGCGCGCGGCCGGACAGCTTGGTGATGTCCTGGCCCTTGTAGAAGACCTCGCCCGCGGTGGCTCGCTCCAGGGACATCAGCAGCTTGGCGACGGTGGACTTGCCGCAGCCGGACTCGCCGACGATGCCCAGCGTCTCGCCCGCGTACAGGTCGAACGAGATGCCGTCGACGGCCTTGACCGCGCCGACCTGCTTCTGGAACAGGATGCCCTGCGTCAGCGGGAAGTGCTTGACGAGGTTGCGCACCTGGAGGATCGGCTCCCCCTGCGACACCGGCGCGTCGATGGCGGCCACGGCCTCCGCCTCGGTCGCCGCGTCGACGGTCTCCACGTCGGAGACGTTGGGGGTGGCGTCCACGGACTTCTTCGAGATGTCAGCCATGGATCGTCTCCTTCCAGAAGTGACAGGCGCTGCGACGGCCGGTCAGCTCGGTGCCGTCCTGCTCGGTCACCGCGTGGAGCGGCGGGATGTCCGAACGGCAGATGTCCTGGGCCATGGTGCAGCGCGGGTTGAAGGCGCAGCCCGACGGCACGTGCAGCAGGTTGGGCGGCAGGCCCTTGATCGCGAAGAGCTCCTGGCCCTTCTGGTCCAGGCGCGGGATCGAGGCCAGCAGACCCTTGGTGTACGGGTGCGCGGGGCGCTTGTAGATCTCGTGCACCGGGGCGGTCTCGACGATCCGGCCCGCGTACATCACCGCGATCTTGTCGGCGACGTCCGCGACGACGCCCAGGTCGTGGGTGATCAGGATCAGGCCCATGTTGTACTCGCGCTGGAGCTCCGCGAGCAGGTCCATCACCTGGGCCTGGACGGTCACGTCGAGCGCGGTGGTCGGCTCGTCCGCGATGATCAGGTCCGGCTCCAGGGCGAGCGCCATGGCGATCATGATGCGCTGGCGCATACCGCCGGAGAACTGGTGCGGGTAGTCCGAGATCCGGGCCGCGGCGGCCGGGATCTTCACCTGGTCCATCAGCTCGATGGACTTGGCGCGGGCTTCCTTCTTGGACAGGCCCTGGTGGACCCGGAACATCTCGCCGAGCTGGTAGCCGACGGTGAGGACCGGGTTCAGCGAGGACAGCGCGTCCTGGAAGATCATGGCGATCTTCTGGCCGCGGATCTTCCGCCGCTCCTCGTTGGACATCTTGAGCATGTCCTGGCCGCGGAAGAGGATCTCGCCCTGCGGGATCTTCCCGGGCGGCATGTCGAGGATGCCCATGATGGCCTGCGCCGTCACGGACTTGCCGGAGCCGGACTCACCGAGGACGGCGAGGGTCTCGCCGGCGTCCACGCTGTAGTTGACTCCGTTGACCGCCTTGGCCACACCGTCGCGGGTGTGGAACTCCACGTGCAGGTCACGGACTTCGAGCAGGGGACCGCTCTCGTCGCCGGACCCGCGCGGAGCAGGAACAGCCGCCGTCTTGTCGATGGTGGTCATGTACGCCTCCCTCAGCGCAGCTTGGGATCGAGGGCGTTGCGCACCGCATCGCCGAGCATGATGAACGCGAGCACGGTGATCGACACCATGACCGACGGGATGATCAGCACGTAAGCGGCGTTACGCAGCTGCTCCTGGCCGGACGAGATGTCGACACCCCAGGACACGGTCGGTTCGGCGAGACCGATGCCCAGGAAGGACAGGGTGGCCTCGGCCGAGATGTAGCCGCCGAGCGCGATGGTCGCGACGACGATCACCGGGGCGATCGCGTTGGGCATGATGTGCTTCAGCAGGATGCGGGTGGTCGAGGCGCCGAGCGCCTTCGCCGCCATCACGTAGTCGGCCTGCTTGATGGTCATCACCGAGCCGCGCGCCACACGGGCGATCTGGGTCCAGCCGAGGAAGGCCAGGGCCAGGATGACGACCCAGATGTGGCGCTCCTCGAACGAGGTCAGGACGACCATCGCGCCGAGGATGAAGGGGACGCCGAAGAAGATGTCGGTGACCCGGGACAGGATGGTGTCGATCCAGCCGCCGAAGTATCCGGCGAGCATCCCGACGACGGTGCCCAGGATCGTCACCAGCGCGGTGACGACCACGGCGACGGTGATCGAGGCGCGGGCGCCGTAGACCACGCGGGCGTAGATCGAGCGGCCCTGGATGTCGTAACCGAACCAGTCGGCCTGGAAGAAGTGGCCCCACTTGGGCCGCTGCAGGTAGTGGTGGGCCAGGTCCGCGTAGCGCGGGTCGGCGCCGGTGAACAGGCCGGGGAATATCGCCATGACCAGCAGGAAGATGATCAGGACGGCCGAGACCACGAAGAGCGGGCTGCGCCGCAGGTCGTACCAGGCGTCCGTCCAGAGGCTGCGGGCCTTGGCGACCTCCGCGGTGGGAGCCGGGACGGCGGCGATGGGTGCGGAGGCGTCCGCGGAGGTTTCCTTGAGCGTCTCAGGCATACCGGATCCTCGGGTCCAGGACCGCGTAGAGCAGGTCGACTATCAGACTGGCGGCGAGGTAGACGAGCACGATCAGCGTGACGATGCCGACGACCGTGGCCCCTTCGCGGTGGCGGAGGGCGTCGAAGACTGCGGAGCCGACGCCCTTGACGTTGAAGATGCCCTCGGTGACGACGGCTCCGCCGAGCAGGGCGCCGAGGTCGGTACCGAGGAAGGTGACCACCGGGATCATCGAGTTGCGCATCAGGTGGACGCCGATGACGCGACGGCGCGGCAGCCCCTTGGCGACGGCGGTACGCATGTAGTCGGAGCGCAGGTTCTCCGCGATGGAGGTGCGGGTCAGCCGCGCCACGTAGGCGAGGGACAGCGAACCGAGCACGACCGCCGGGAGGAACAGCTCGCTCGAGTTCGCTTCCAGACTGACGTTGGGATCGACCCAGCCGAGCTGGAAGGCGAAGAAGTACTGCCCGAGGAAGCCCAGCACGAAGGAGGGCACCGAGATGAGCAGGAGAGTCAGGACGAGCAGTACGCGGTCGCGGAAGGTGTCGGCCTTCAGGCCGGCGAAGACACCGATGGAGATCCCGACGAGGACCGTGAACAGGAAGGCAAACAGGGCCAGCCGGATCGTGATCGGGAAGGATTCCGAGATGATGTCGGCCACCGGTCGCCCACTGGCGATCTGGGTGCCGAAGTCGCCCTGGAAGAGCCCTACGAGGTAGTTCCAGTACTGGTGCCAGAGTGGCAGGTCGAGACCGAGGTCCTTCTTCATCGCCGCGATCTGCGCGGGGTCGACGGTCTGCTCACCTGCGAGTGCGCGCACGGGATCGCCGGGCAGCGCGTACATCATGGCGAAGACCAGCAAGGTCGACCCGAGGAAGACCGGGATCATCTGGAGCAGTCGCCGCGCGACGTAACGCCCCATGTTTGCCTCCGATTGGGGGGAATGCAGCCCAGGGGACCGCGCTCCGGATAGCGGAGCGCGGCCCCCGGGACCTACTGCCTGTATGGGCGTGCTGACGGCCGAGTAGGCCCTCAGGCGTGGTTACTTGACCGTGACGTCCGTCATGACGTAGTCACCGCGGAAGTCGATCGACACGTTGTCGACGCTCTTGCCGTAACCGCCGTTGATCTTGTAGTTCCAGAGCGGGATCGCCGGCATCTTCTTCAGGATGAGCTTCTCCGCCTCCTGGTACGCCTTGATCGATTCGTCCAGGGTGGCCGCGTTGTCGCCCTTCTTGAACTCGGCGTCGACCTCCTTGTCCGAGAACCGGCCGTTGTTGGCCTCGGCGGTCGTGCTGTAGAGCTCGCGCATGAAGTTGACGTTCAGCGGGTAGTCGGCCACCCAGCCGCCGCGGTACATGCCCTTGACCTGGTCGTTGTCACGAGCCTCCAGGTCGGTCTGGAAGTCCGGCTTCGCGTCCGGGATGCAGTCGACCCCGGTCGAGTTGCGGATGGACTCGCAGACCGCGGTCACCCACTCCTTGTGCCCGCCGTCGGCGTTGTACTGGATCCAGACCTTGTTGCCCGGAACGCCGCCGCCGTCCTTGATGAGCTTCTTCGCCTGGGCCGGGTCGAACTTGAACGCGTCGGTGTCCAGGTGCTGGTTACCGGCGACGCCCGGGGGCGTGAAGCTGGTGGCGGGCTCACGGGTGCCGTTGAGCACGGTCTTGGTGATCGTGTCACGGTCGATGCCCATGGACAGGCCCTGGATGACCTTCGGGTCGACGTCCTTGAAGGGCTTCGCGTAGAACGCCGGGACCAGCGACTGGACGGCCGCGTACGGCTCGTCGACCGTGCGGTCACCGAGGTCCTGCTTGTACTTCGGCAGGTCCTTCGGGCCGACCTGGCGGATCATGTCCAGGTTGCCGGACAGCAGGTCCTGGTACGCGGCCTCGACGGTCGCGTAGTTCTTGAAGAGGATGCCCTTGTTCTTGGCCTTGTTCGGGCCCTGGTAGTCAGGGTTGGCCTTGACGCGGATCAGCTTCTTGTGGTCCCACTTCTCGAAGATGTAGGGGCCGTTGCCGACCGGCGCCTGACCGAACGCCTTGGGGTCCTTGTAGAACGTCTCGGGCAGCGGGGCGAAGGTGTAGTAGCCCAGCTTGTACTCGAAGTACGGGACCGGCTTGGTCAGCTCGATCGTGAACGTGTTGTCGTCCACGGCCTTCAGGCCGGACATCTCCGTGCCCTTGGGGTCGCCCTTCTCCGGGTGGACGTCCGCGTAGCCCTTGATGTCCTCGAACCAGAAGGCGTTCTGCTGGTTGTTCTTGATGTTGGCGTACCAGTTCCACGCCTTGACGTAGGAAGCGGCGGTGACCGGGGTGCCGTCGTGGAACTTCCAGCCGGCCTTGAGCTTCACCGTCCACGTCTTGTTGTCGTCCGACTTCACGGACTCCGCGTTGGTGTAGACGATGTTGCCCTTGTGGTCGAACTCGAGGAGCTGGGTGAACAGGGCCTGGATGACGTAGCTGCCCAGCTGCTCGTTGGTGTCGGCCGGGATCAGCGGCTTCTGCGGCTCGCCGACGTCGACGGAGACGTAGCCGGCGGGCTTGCCCTTCTCCTTCGAGGCGGCGTTGCCGCCGTCGTCACCGTCGCCGCCGCCACAGGCAGTCGCAGCCAGGGCGATGATGGCCGCTCCCGCGACCCACTTGGCGCTCTTGGCACCACGCATGGGTTTCCTCCTCATGAGTCCACTTTTGACTACAAGAAGGGCACTGGGTCGATTCACCGACACCCCTGACGGTGATCGTTTCAGTGCCCTTAGTGTGCTCGTGAGTCGGCGCACTCCCCACAGCGCGTGACCCATTGACCCGAGCTCAATGAGCCAACTATTAAGTACGTCTGGGCTGTAAACCACACTTAAAGGGTCTCGGTTTGACAACATCCGTCACTCGCATGGACCAAAATCCGGACAAAGTGATCCCAGACAGACACCCCCGAAACGGACTGTTAACACATGTTTCGGAGAGCAACCTCCGATAACCGGACGCTTGCCTCTCAAATGCTGGACGGGCGTCCGTAAAACGGGTTGACCAAAGCCCAGGGCCCCCACAGTGTCCGTGGGGGCCCTGGGCTTGGCAATGCCTGGTGCCGGCGGGTCATCGGCCGAAACGGCCTACCGGTGCCTGCTCAGCCGTGCTTGGCGCGCGAGGCGGTGCGGCCGCGCTCCTTCTGGTCGAGGACGACCTTGCGGATGCGGACGGCCTCCGGGGTCACCTCGACGCACTCGTCGTCGCGGCAGAACTCCAGGGACTGCTCCAGGGAGAGCTTGCGCGGCGGGACGATCGCCTCGAACGAGTCGGCCGACGAGGACCGCATGTTCGTGAGCTTCTTCTCCTTGGTGATGTTCACGTCCATGTCGTCGGCGCGCGAGTTCTCGCCGACGATCATGCCCTCGTACACCTCGGTGCCGGGGTCGGTGAACAGCACGCCGCGCTCCTGGAGGTTCGTCATCGCGAAGGCGGTGACGGCACCGGCGCGGTCGGCGACCAGCGAGCCGTTGTTACGGGTCGTCAGGGTGCCGAACCAGGGCTCGTGGCCCTCGTGGATGGAGTGCGCGATACCCGTACCGCGGGTGTTCGTCAGGAACTCGGTACGGAAGCCGATGAGGCCGCGCGACGGCACGACGAACTCCATGCGGACCCAGCCGGAGCCGTGGTTCGACATGTTGTCCATGCGGCCCTTGCGGACGCCCATGAGCTGCGTGACGGCGCCCATGTGCTCCTCGGGCACGTCGATCGTCATGCGCTCGACCGGCTCGTAGGTCTTGCCCTCGACCTGCTTGGTGACCACCTGCGGCTTGCCGATGGTCATCTCGAAGCCCTCGCGGCGCATCTGCTCGACCAGGATGGCCAGCGCCAGCTCACCGCGGCCCTGCACCTCCCAGGCGTCGGGGCGCTCGGTGTCCAGGACGCGCAGCGACACGTTACCGATCAGCTCGCGGTCCAGGCGGTCCTTGACCTGGCGGGCGGTGACCTTGCGGTCCTTGACCGCGGCCTTGGCGTCCGCGCCCTTGCCCGTGCCGCCGCGGCCGACCAGCGGCGAGGTGTTGGTGCCGATCGTCATCGAGATCGCGGGCTCGTCGACCGTGATCAGCGGCAGCGCGACCGGGTTCTCCGGGTCGGCCAGCGTCTCGCCGATCATGATCTCCGGGATACCGGCGACGGCGCAGATGTCACCGGGGCCGGCCATCTCGGCGGGCTTGCGGGTGAGCGCCTCGGTCATCATCAGCTCGGTGATGCGCACGTTCTGGATCGAGCCGTCGCGCTTGATCCAGGCGACCGTCTGGCCCTTGCGCAGCTCGCCCTGCTCGACGCGGAGCAGCGCGATACGGCCGAGGAAGTTGTCGGCGTCGAGGTTGGTGACGTGGGCCTGGAGCGGCGCGCCGTCCTCGTACGTCGGAGCCGGGACGTGCTCCAGGATCGCGGAGAAGAACGGCTCCAGGTTGGTGGAGTCCGCCGGGACCGTGCCGTCCTCCGGCTTGGTCAGCGAGGCGATGCCGTCACGGCCGCACGCGTAGACGATCGGGAACTCGATCTGCTCCTCGTCCGCGTCCAGGTCGAGGAAGAGGTCGTACGTCTCGTTGACGACCTCGTCGATGCGCGAGTCGGGGCGGTCCGTCTTGTTGATGCACAGGATGACGGGCAGGCGCTGCTGGAGAGCCTTGCGCAGCACGAAGCGGGTCTGCGGGAGCGGGCCCTCGGAGGCGTCCACGAGCAGGACCACCGCGTCGACCATCGACAGGCCGCGCTCGACCTCGCCGCCGAAGTCGGCGTGGCCCGGGGTGTCGATGATGTTGATCGTGATGACGTCGCCGCCATCCTTCGGGTGGTACTTGACTGCCGTGTTCTTGGCCAGGATCGTGATGCCCTTCTCACGCTCCAGGTCGTTCGAGTCCATCATGCGGTCGTCGAGCGACTCGGCGGCGTGCGCGGCGAACGAGCCGGCCTGCTTGAGCATGGCGTCGACGATGGTCGTCTTGCCGTGGTCGACGTGGGCGACGATGGCTACGTTACGGATGTCGTGGCGCGTGGGCATGGGTGGCTTGCGCTTCTCTCGGATCGGGGATTCAGGCGCCTGGGTCGGTCTTGAGTCCTCGTACGCCCGCCGGGCGGACGCGCCACGGCTACTCCCATGGTACGGGGCGGCCGCGACTGCGGCTCCCCCGGCAAGTTTCCCGGGTCAGGCCCGATCCGGACGAGAGCCCTCGGGTGGGTACGGCCCTGCCCGCCGGCGGACCGGCGGGCAGGGCTTCCGAGCTGCTTCTGAGGTCGTCGGCGCTACTTGCCGCGGTGGGCCGGGGCGCCCGCGGCCTGCGGGGCCTTGTAGCCGATGTCCTGGTAGTGCGGCGCCCCGAAACCGAAGGCGCCGACGTTCACGAGCTTCTTGTCGGTGGCGACGAGCTGGGGGCGCTGGAAGAGCGGAATCGATCCTGCGGCGGCCCAGATCCGGGCGTCCGCCTGCCGCACGAGCTTCTGGGCGGCCTTCTCGTCCAGCTCCGAGACCGCCTGGTCGAAGAGCTGGTCGATGTGGTCCGTCCCGACGCGGGTGTAGTTCTGCTCGACGAGCAGCGAGCCGTCGGTGGCCGGGACCGGCTTGGCGAAGATCGGGCGGCCGTCCGTGGCCGGGTAGGCGGTGGCGGGCCAGGAGTACAGGGCCATGTCGTAGTCGCCGGACGCCACGTGGTCGCGGAAGTAGCTGTCGTCGGGGACCTTGGTGATCACCGTGCGGATGCCGATCGTGTCGAGCATCGCGGCGATCCTCTCCCCGACGCTGCGCAGGGCGGCCGAGTCGGGTCCGGACGGCAGGACGAAGCGCAGGCTCAGCGGCTTGCCGTTCTTGCCGAGCGGACCGCGGGCCGTGTCGGCCCCCGGGGCCGGGGCCGCGGTGCCGGCCGGGGCGTAGGCGCCGGTGGCTCCTCCCGGCTGCCGGTCCTGGGCCCGGACGTCCTGGACGTCTCGGGCGTCCTCGGAGGTGCCGGTGGAGCCGAGGTGACCGGCCTGGCGCAGCAGGGCGGCGCTCTGGGCCGCGGCGGCGGGCGCGGGTGCGATGACGTGCACGCCGTCGGCGGTCCCGCCGGGCTTGTCGTCGCCGACGATGTAGAGGCCGTCGTCGTCGGAGGGCTCGCCCGGGGCGGCGTGGTCCGCCTCGCCGGCGTCGCCGGCGGTGTCCTCCCCCGCGCTCCCCTTCTCCTCCTCGGGCTTCTCCTCGCCGGCCGTCGTGTCCGCGTCCTTCTTCCGCTGCTCGCTCTCGCTGCCGGCCTTGGTGCCGTCGTTCCTGTCGAGGGCGCCCTCGCGCGTCCAGCCCGCGTCGGCCAGCAGCGCCTGGGCCTTCTCGGTGTCCTGCTTGCCGAGCGCCTCGCTGCCGTCCTTGTACGCGGGCTGCCCGGCGAGGGCCAGGTGGCTGCCGAGCGGCCGCGCGGGCAGGCCGAGCGGCTTCAGTACGGTGTCGGCGAGTTCCTGGCGGTCCAGGGCGCGGGCCACGGCCCGGCGCACCCGGTCGTCGGCGAGCGGCCCGGTCTCGCCGTTCAGCGCGAGCTGGGTGTAGGCGGGCTCCAGCGCCTTGCGGACGGCGTAGGCGCGCAGCCCGCTCTGCTCGGTGGCGTACGCCTCGGCGGCCCGGGCCTTGTCGTCCCTGGCCTCCTGCTCCTCCTCGGCCGCCTCCTCGTCGGTCCCGTGCGCCACCGCCCAGGAGCGCAGGGCCGCCGCCGGGGTGAGCTCGGCGCCGGGGCCGTGGGCCGGGGGTGCGCCCGCCGCGCCCTCGCGGGCGGCCTGCGCGATGCGGTGAGCGGTGGTGGGGTCGATGTCGGCGATGTCGACGGTGCCCTCGGCCAGCGCCTCGGCGCGGTCCTCGGGATCGACGGCCTTGAAGACCAGTGAGTCGAGCTTGGCGGGGCTGCCCCACCAGCGGGGGTCGCGGGTCAGCGTGACGGACCCGGTCCGCTTGTCCGCCTCGCGCAGCCGGAACGGCCCTGCCGTCGCCTCGACGGTGGTGCGCGCGCCCTCGTTGAAGGCGTCCGGGGAGCCCGTCACCTGCTTCGGGTACAGCGGGGAGAACAGCGAGCGCCAGTCCGCGTACGGCTTGGCGAAGGTGACCTTGACCTCCAGGTCGTCGGCGCCGCGCTCGATCTTCTCGATGCGCTCGTAGCCGGCGTTGCGGGCGGTCCAGAACGCGGAGTCCCGCCCGCTCAGCGCCCGCCACTGGGCGACGAAGTCCGGCGCCCCGATCTCGCGGCCGTCGCTCCAGACCGCCTGCTGGTTGAGGCGGTAGACGACGACCTGGCGGGGCTCGGTCCCGGTCACCTCCGCGGATTCCAGATAGTCCGGGTTGAGCTGCGGCCGGCCCTTGGCGTCCAGCGGGAAGAGGGTCGGCAGCAAGGCCTCGGTGATCCGGGTGGTGGCGCTGTCGGCGTCCGCCTGGAAGGCGTTGAGGGTGGCGGGCATCGCGTCGATCGCCCAGGTGACCTTGCCGCCGTCGGTGACCTGGTCCCGGTCGGCGCGGGCCACGTCCTGCGGCACGACGGCGACGGCCGCCGTCTCGTCCCCGTCCGAGCTGCACCCGGCCAGCACGGGGAGGGTGAGCACGCCTGCGGTGAGGACGCAGCCCAGGCGGCGCTTTCGGGCCGTCCCGCGCGGGACGCCGTCGTGGGACATGGCTGATACCTCCGGGGACGGCCCGGCCCGCGTCGAGAACGGTCCGGATGGGGCGTTTGGGTGGAATTTGCAGTTGATCACACTGGTTCCGCCCCTCCACTGAAAACGCCCTCGCGCGGGAAGGCGGCGCCGACACGGCGAGGCCGCCCGAAATCTCACCCGTGCGGCGGAGCGCCGCGGCCCGGTGGGCCGCGGCGCTCCGTCCCGTCCGGGTGCGGTCAGCCCAGCAGCTTGACGATCTCGTCGGTCGTGCCGGTCTCGCCGAGGCGCGGGAAGATCCGCTGCACGCTGTTGTCGTGGGCCTCGCCGCTCATGTCGGTCATGGCGTCCGTGACGAGGGTGACGTGGTAGCCGTGCTCGTGCGCGGAGCGGGCGGTGGACTCGACGCCGATGCTGGTCGCGATGCCGGCCACCACGACCTGGGTGACGCCCCGGCGGCGCAGCTGAAGGTCGAGGTCGGTGCCGTAGAAGGCGCCCCACTGCTGCTTGGTGACGACGATGTCGCTCTCGCGCGGGCCCATCTCGGGCACGATCTCCGCCCAGTCGGCGGCCGGCTCCCCGCCCCGCGCCGGGCCCTCGGTGCGGCCGGGGGCGCCGCCGGTGACGCGGACGAGGACGACGGGGAGCCCCTTGGCCCGGAAGGCGTCGGCGAGGGTCGCGGCGTTCGCGACGACGTCGGCGGAGGGGTGGGCGACGGGCAGGGCGGTGATGCCCTTCTGGAGGTCGACGACGATCAGCGCGGTGTTCGGGTCGAGGACGGTGGCGGTCATGGTGGTGCTCCTTGTGGGGGTGGTGTTCGAGGGGGGATCAGGTACGGCCGCGCAGGGCGCGGTCGGTGACGGTGAGGACGATGAGCAGGACGCCCAGGACGGCGGCGACGGCGGCCATGAGGTGCAGACCCCGGTCGCCGGCCGACTGCCCGCAGGCCAGGGCGATGAGGCTGGAGGCGGTGATCGCCCCTATGTACTGGGCGGTGCGCTGGAGGCCGGCCGCGGAGCCGACCGATTCGGGCGGCGCGTAGGCCTGGACGGCCGCCTGGTTGCTGGTGCCGATCAGCCCCTGCGGGATGCCGAAGCAGGCCCCGGCCAGCAGCAGGACGGCGACCGGCGCGTCGCCGGAGAGCAGGAACAGCAGCCCGGCCCCGGCGGTGAGCAGGACGCAGGCCAGGACGAGCGGGCCGCGGATGCCCTTCGTGCGGGCGCCGAGCAGCGAGCAGACCAGTGCGGCGACGGACATCGGCAGCATCAGCAGACCGGTGTGCCCGGAGGAATAGCCGCGGGCCTCCTCCAGCCACTGGGTGTATCCGTACATGACGCAGTAGATCAGCAGGTAGCCGAGGCCGTGCCGCAGGTACGTACGTGAGAGCGCGCCGTTGCCCGCGAGCGTCCGCAGGTCGATGAAGGGTGCGGGGGCGCGCAGCTGCCACCGCACGAAGGCGCCGCTCAGCGCGGCGAACGGCGCCAGCAGCCACCAGACCGGGTGGGCCAGGTCGAGCAGGAAGAAGACGAGCACGGTCAGCGCGGTGGCGAACAGGCCGATGCCGAGGGGATCGAGGCCGAGCCCGGGCGCCGGGGCGCCCGCCGTGCGGGCGCGGGGCGGGTCGGCGGGGATCCAGAGCGCGGCCGCGCCGAGGGCGATCAGCGCGACGGGCACGTTGACGGCGAAGACGGCGCGCCAGCCGGCCGTCATGACCAGCAGTCCGCCGAGCGTGGGCCCGACCGCCGCGCTGCCGAGCGCGGCGAAGGAGAGCCGGGCGAGCACGGGGCGCGGGGTGACCCGGCCGATCCGGGCCGATTCGTCGCGCAGCACCGCCATCGCGGCCGGGTAGGCCGCCGACGTGCCGATGCCGAGCAGCAGCCGCGACACGATCAGCTGGCCGAAGCCCTGCGCGAAGGTGCCGACCAGGCCCGAGGCGACGACGACGAGGAGCCCCGCGAGGAACACCCGGCGCGGCCCGAGGACGTCGGCGAGCCGGCCCAGGACGGGCTGGGCGACGGCGCTGGCGAGGTAGAGGACGGAGATCAGCCAGGCGGTGTCGGCGGCGCCGACGGAGAAGTGGTGCCCGATCGCCACCAGCGCGGTGGAGATCATGGTGGTGTTGAGCGGGTTGAGCAGCGAGCCGAGCAGCAGCGGGGCGGTGAGGCGGGCGCTGAACCCGGTATCGGGTGCCGTCCGGTGCGGGCGGACCGCCGCGCGTACCGCTCCGGGAAGCAGTTCGCGACCGGTCACGAACCGACCAGGCGTTCGATGAGGGTGGCGGCTTCGGCGACCGTGCGCCGCTCGTGCCCGTCGAGCTCGGCGGCGACGGCCTCGGCGAGCCAGTTCCGCTTGGCGGCCCTGACCTGGGCGAGGGTGGCGCGTCCGGCATCCGTGACCGACATGACGGACTTGCGGCCGTCCGCCGGGTCCGGCGCCCGCTCGACGAGCCCCTGCTCCTCCAGCGCGCCCAGGGTCAGCCGCATGGACTGGGGGCGCACGAACTCCGCGCGGGCCAGCTCCGCGGTGGTGGCGGCGCCCCCGTCGTCGAGCCGGGCCAGCACCGAGCGCTGGGTGGGCGTCAGCAGCGACTCCGACGACGAGGAGCGCAGCCGCCGCAGCAGCCGGCCGACCACGGAGGCCAGTTGGTCCGCCACCTCTTCGGCGGAGGGGCCGGGCGCGCCCCCAGGTACTTGCGTCATACATTCACCGTACGAGAACGACAGGGCACCTTGCAAGGCGGCCTGTCGTTCCGCTCGACCGCCCTCCCGATCATCACCCCTCCGCCCCCATACCGGAACCACGCCGTTCGTTTCCCGGCGCGCCGCCGCACACCGAGCGGGCCGTGCACGCGGACGCCTCGTGTCGCGACTCCCCAGACGTGGACATAGCCTCACAAACGTGACACCGCCTGTGAGCCGAACCCGGATCCTCATACCGGGCCGGGCGCTGCTCGCCGTACTCCTGACGGTGTGCTGGCTGGCCCCGGCCCCCGCGCCGACCGCACGTGCCGACGACCCGATCACGCTCTCCCGCGACGGGCAGATCACCGACAGGGTGGGCGCGCTCGGCGACCGCAGGCCCCAGGTGGTGACGGCGCTCGACCGGCTCTACGACGAGCGGCGCGTCCAGCTCTTCGTGGCGTACGTACGCGACTTCTCCGGCCGTTCCCCGCAGGACTGGGCCGACGAGACGGCCGGCCGCAACGGTCTCGGCCGCGACGACGTCCTGCTGGCCGTCGCCACCCACGCCCGGCAGTACGCCTACTCCGTCGACCAGGACTCGCCCCTCACCGACGCCCAGCTCCAGGACGTGGCGAGCACCGCCGTCGAACCGGCGCTCCGGGCGAACGACTGGGCGGGCGCCGCGATCGGCGCCGCCGACGGCTGTACCGCCGTCCTGGCCGGCGAGCCCGTGCCCACCCCGGCGATCACCCCGGGCGCCGCCGACCCGGGCGCCGGCTCGGGAGGCACGAGCACCGGCGACCTCCTGCTGCCGGCCGTCCTGCTCTGTGTGGTCGCGGCCGTCGCCGCGTACGCCTTCCTCCGGCGCAAGCGGCGCGCCGCCACCCGCACCACGCCCGGCGCGACGGGCTGGGGCCCGGCGGGACCCGGCCGGGGCGCTGCCGCGCCGCCGCCCACCCCGCTGCCGGAGCTCGACGCCCGGGCCAAGGAGACGCTCGTCGCCACCGACGACGCGGTCCGCACCAGCGAGGAGGAACTGGGTTTTGCCACCGCCCAGTTCGGGGAAGAGGCCGCCGCGCCGTTCGCCGAGGCGGTGACGTACGCCAAGGGCGAGCTGACGGCCGCGTTCCGGCTGCGCCAGCAGCTCGACGACGCCTTCCCGGAGGACGACGCGACCCGTCGGCGGATGCTGGACGAGATCATCAGCCGCTGCGCGGACGCGGACGGCCGCCTCGACGCGGTCGCCGAGGACTTCGACCGGCTGCGCGAGCTGGAACGCGACGCGCCGCAGGCCCTGGCCGCCGCCGAGACCGCGTTCCGCGAGCTGACCGGCCGCGTCCCGGCCGCCGAGTCCACGCTCGCCTCGATGCGCGAACGGTACGCGGAGCAGGCCTCCGCCCCCGTCGCCGGTGACGCCGAACAGGCCAAGGACCGGCTGGTCTTCGCCACCTCCTCGCTCAACCGGGCCCGCCAGGCGGTGGACGGCGGCGACCACGCGGCGGCGGCCGTCCACGTCCGGGCCGCCGAGGGCGCGATCGGGCAGGCGGGCACCCTGGTCGACGGCGTGGACCGGCGCGCGCGGGAGCTCGACGGGGCGGCGGACCGGCTGCCGGCCGCGCTCACCGAGCTGGAGACGGACCTCGCGGACGCGGGCGGGCTGCTGGAGGGCGTGGCGCGGGGGGCGTCCACCGCGGACCTGCGGGGCCGGATCGCCCGCGCCCGGTCGGTGGCCGGTGATGTGCGCGAGGAGCAGGTCGCCGGCCGGTACGACCCGATCGACGCGCTGCGCCGGGTGGCGGAGGCCGACGCGGCACTCGACGAGGCGCTGGCCGGTGCGCGTGAGCGGGAACAGGGCGACGCGCGGGCCCGCTCGCTGCTCGACGGGGCGATGCTCACCGCGCGCTCCTCGGTCGCCGCCGCGGCCGGCTTCGTCACGACGAACCGGGGTGCGGTGGGCAGCGTGGCCCGGACCCGGCTGGCGGAGGCGCAGCGCCGGCTGGAGCGGGCGGCCGCGCTGGCGGGCACCGGCGACACGCAGGCCGCGCTGGCCGAGGCGCACCGGGCGGACGCGCTGGCCGGCGAGGCGCGGGCCTCGGCCGAGCAGGACGTACGCGGGTACGGATACGGCGGCCCCGGCGGCCTGGCGGGTGGGGGCGGCGGGGGCACGGGCGGCGCGGTCCTCGGCGGCATCATCCTCGGCGGCCTCCTGGGCGGGGGCGGCGGCCGGGGCGGATTCGGCGGGGGCGGGGGATTCGGCGGGGGCGGCGGGCCCGGCAGCTTCGGCGGCGGGGGCACCCGGGGCCGGCGCGGCGGTGGCGGCCGCTTCTGAAACGGGGCGCGGGACCGTTCCCGTACGCCGTCGTCGTACCCCAGCAGCAGGACCGGACACACAGGAGAGGTGCCATGAGCAAGCAGACCATTCTCGGACGCGTCACCCAGCTGGCGAAGGCCAACATCAACGCCCTGCTCGACCAGGCCGAGGACCCGCAGAAGATGCTGGACCAGCTGATCCGCGACTACACGGCCAACATCGCGGAGGCCGAGCAGGCCGTGGCCGCCACCATCGGCAATCTGCGCCTGATGGAGCAGGACCACCTGGTGGACGTCGAGGCGGCGCGCGAGTGGGGCGGCAAGGCGCTCGCCGCCAGTCGCAAGGCCGACGAGCTGCGGGCGGGTGGCTCGGGTCCCGAGGCGGACAGGTTCGACAACCTGGCCAAGGTCGCGCTCGGCCGCCAGCTCCAGTCGGAGAAGGAGGCCGGGACCGCCGAGCCGACCATCGCCGCGCAGACCGAGGTGGTCGACAAGCTCAAGGCGGGCCTGGACCAGATGAAGGCGAAGCTGTCGGAGCTGAAGGCCAAGCGGGACGAACTGGTGGCGCGGGCCGAGTCGGCGCAGGCGCAGAACCGGATGATGGACGCGGTCGGGAGCATCGACGTCCTGGACCCGACCAGCGAGCTGAGCCGGTTCGAGGACAAGGTCCGGCGCGAGGAGGCGCGGGCCCTGGGCAAGCAGGAGCTGGCCGCCTCCTCGCTGGACGCGCAGTTCGAGCAGCTGGACGCGCTGGGCGACAGCGCCGAGGTGGAGGCCCGCCTCGCCGCGCTGAAGACCACGAACTGACATCCTCCCCGTCCCGAAGAGACGGGGATTCCCGGGTCAGGCCGCCTCCGTGAACTCCGCCCCGGCCGGGCTCAGAACATGCTGAGCAGTTCCTCCACCGAGCGCTCGGCGGCCGGCCGGCCGTCGGGCAGCGGCAGTTCGAACCAGACGGTCTTGCCGCGCGGGGTCCGCCTCGCCCCCCAGGCCGCGCTGAGGAGCCCCACCAGCTGGAGGCCCCGGCCGCCCTCGTCCGTGTCCCGGGCGCGCCGGCGCCTCGGCTGGACGAGACCGGCGTCCCAGACCTCGCAGACCAGGGTGCGGTCGCGCAGCAGCCGGAGCCGGATCTCGCCCTCGCCGTAACGCAGGGCGTTGGTGACCAGCTCGCTGACCAGGAGTTCCGTGGTGTCCACCAGGTCGTCCAGGTCCCACGCGGTCAGCTGGCCGCGGGCCAGTTCGCGGGCGCGGGCGACCGAGCGGGGCTCGCGGGGGAGCCGCCAGTCGCCCACCGCCTCGGTGGGCAGGCCCTGGATACGGGCCATCAGCAGGGCGATGTCGTCCTCGCCGTGCCGCGTGTGCAGCGAGCCGAGCACCCGGTCGCAGACGTCCTCCAGCGGCTGGGCGGGTTCGACGAGGGCCTTGCGGAGCGCGGCGAGGCCCTCGTCCAGCGGGTGGTCGCGCGATTCGACGAGCCCGTCGGTGTAGAGGGCGAGGAGGGCGCCCTCCTTCAGCTCGACCTCGACCTCCTCGAAGGGTTCGCCGCCGACGCCGAGCGGCATGCCGGGCGGCACGTCGAGGAGCAGCGCGGCCTCGCCCGGTTCGACCACGACCGGCGGCAGGTGGCCCGCGTTGGCGAAGGTGCAGCGCCGGGTGACCGGGTCGTACACCGCGTAGACGCAGGTCGCGAGGTACACCTCGGAGAGGTCCGCCTCGCGGGACTTGTGCGCGGCGCGCGCGGGCCACTGGGCACCCCCGCCGCCGGACGCGGAGGGGGCGCCGAGCCCGCGGGCGACCTCGTCGAGCGCGGAGAGCACCTCGGCGGGTTCCAGGTCGAGCAGGGCCAGCGTGCGCACGGCGGTGCGCAGTTCGCCCATGGCCACGGCGGCGCGCAGGCCGCGCCCCATCACGTCGCCGACGACGAGGGCGGTGCGGTGTCCGGGCAGCTCGATCACGTCGAACCAGTCGCCGCCGATCTCGTTGGCGGTGTTGCCCGGCAGGTAGCGGCAGGCGATGTCGAGTCCGGCGGCCTCCGGGGCGCCGGGGGGCAGCAGGCTGCGCTGGAGGATCAGGGCGCGTTCGTGTTCGCGGCGGTAGAGGCGGGCGTTGTCGATACAGACGGCGGCGCGGGCGGCCAGCTCGGTGGCCAGGGCCCGGTCCCGGTCGTCGAACGGCTCGCTGCCCTTCGTACGGGAGAACCGGACGAGGCCCACCACGGTGTCGTGGGCGACCATCGGGACGGCGAGCGTGGACTGCACGAAGCCCCGGTCGTCGCCCGGCACGTCCGCCACGCGGCCGGTGCGCAGGGCGAAGGCGCAGGGCGAGCCGAAGGGGTAGCGGTGGACGGCGCCGAGCTCGGGGGGATCGGCGGCCCCGCCCGGCGGGCCGGCCTCGGACGCGGGGTGGGGCAGGGCGTCCGAGACGGCACTGGCGAAGGCGACGCGGCGCAGTTCCGCGGAGCCGCCGGCCGCGTCCCGGGGGAGGGCGCTCCAGCTGCCGGGCGCCGCCTCCTCGCCGGTGAGCAGGGCCTGGTAGAGGTCGACGGACGCCAGGTCGCAGAAGACCGGGACGGCGACGTCGAGGAGTTCGCGGGCGGTGGTCTCCAGGTCCAGGGAGTTGCCGATGCGGGCGCTCGCCTCGTTGAGCAGGGCGAGGTTGCGGCGGGCGCTGGCGGCCTCGCGGGCGGCGGTGTGACGCCGGGTCACGTCGGTGGCGAGGCCGGCGATGCCGATGGGGCGGCCCGATCCGCTGTGCACCCGGTAGAGGTTCATCGACCAGTGGCGGCGCTCGGTGTCACCGGGGGCCGTGCCGACGAGCTGGAGGTCGGTGACGGAGCTGCCCGTCTCCAGGACCCGTTCGAGGGTGGCGGTCAGGCGGTCGGCCTCGGTGCCGGTGAGGTAGTCGTCGACGGTGCGGCCCCGGTGGTCGTCGGGCCGGCCGCCGAAGACGGTGGCGAAGCGCTCGTTGGCCCGGACGACGGTGAGGTCGGTACCGAACAGGACGAACCCGAAGGGAGATTGGCCGAATATCGCCTGCGAGGCGGCGAGATCCGTCTCGATGCGGCGCAGGGCGCGGACGTCCACGACGATGCAGACCGCCGCCCGTTCGCCGGTGGCCGTCTCACTGGGCATCACATAGATCTCCGCGAGCCCGTGCACACCGTCCTCGCCGGGCATCCGGAAGGGGACGAGGCCCGTCCACTCCTTGCCGTCGAGCACCTCGCCGACCCTGCGACGGCCCTCGCGGCGGGCCTCGCCCGGCAGGAACGTCTCGACCGGGTCCTTCCCCACCGCCTCGTGCGCGGCCACGCCGAAGAGACCGGCGGCCCGGCGGCTCCACTGCTCGATCAGCCCGTCGGGCCCGATCGAGAAGGAGGCGACTCTGATGTAGTCGTAGATCGAGCCGGGCGGACTGCTCTGCCACACGACGTCGCCCGCTGTCCCAGGTATTTCGCTCACGCGACCGTCCCCTCCAGCTCACACACCGGACCGGTCATGCCCGCAGTATTCAGCACTACGGCCCCGTCCGGCACGGCGTTCACGATCACAGCACGGTCTCGGTCCCTTTCAGCCAGGTTCTTCCCGACCTCCGGTGATCGCTGTGCATCCCACCTCACTCCTAACCAGGCAGAGCCAGCTCGAACCACACCGTCTTGCCGCTCTTCGATCGCCTGGTCCCCCAGCGGCGGGCCGCACGGGCCACGAGCTGCAGTCCTCTGCCGCTCTCGTCGTCGGGTCCCGCCGTACGTTCGGTGGGCGGATCCGGAATCGGATCGGAGACTTCCACCAGCAGACCGGGGCGGGCGGCGGACCGGTCCCCGTTCGGGTGAGGGCGCAGCAGCCGCACCCCGATGGGGCCCGGTGTGTAGCGCATGGAATTGGTCACCAGCTCGCTGACCAGCAGAACGGCCTCGTCACCGACGGCCGAGTCGAGCCCCCAGTGGCGCAGCGCGTCGTGGACGGCGTGCCGGGCGACGCGTACGGCACCGGGGACAGCCGGGAAGCTCCACTCGGCGCGGTCGCCTTCGGTATCGGTCACGCCGATCACTCCCAAGAGCCGGCAACGGTGACGTCCTGTATGCGGGACCAAACAGCCCATACCCGATATTCAGGTCTAAATACCGCCGAGCTCGACACGCGGGGCGTACGGGTGTACGGCAGTGCGCACATACGGGTGCCCGGGAAGCGGGGGCGCACACCCCCGGCGCCGCGCGCCGCACCGCGGTCGCCCGCCCGAGGGCGTGCGCCGCCGGAAGGGCCGGCGCCCGACTCGGCCGGGGCCGCCCGCCGGGCCGTCACCCGCGCCCGTCACACCAGGTCGCCCCACGCCCTGAGGTCGTCGAAGAGCAGCTGGTCGACCGGCGGCACCCGGTCCCGGTCGGCATACGAGAACCACGCGACGTCCTCGATCTCGCTGCTGGCCCTCAGCCTGCCCGTGAACTCGGCGGTGTAGCAGGCCATCCGGACCACCGCGCCGCCCGGGAGGCCGGGGCCGCCGGCCTCGTAGGTCCCCACGTGCGCGACGGATTCCGCGTCGATCAGGACCGTCAGCTCCTCCTGGATCTCCCGCACGAGTGTGTCGAGGTCGCTCTCGGCGCCCTCCCGCTTGCCGCCCGGGATGTAGAAGACGTCCTTCCCGCGCGGACGCGCGCACAGAATCCTGCCGCCCTCGATGCGCACCCATGCCACCGTGTCGATCAGCACCGACATCACTCCGCCTTCACCGTCCGCGTCCCGTGTCAGCAGGACCCTAGTGCCGCGGCGGCCAGGGTTCGGAGGCGGCGGGGGAACGCGGGCGACGCGAAGAAGCGCCGCCCGTCGGTGGTGTCGGCGCCTTCGGGGCGCCCGAGCCGGGCGTGCGGCCCGGGGGCGCACCGGCGCACAAGGGCCCGCCCGGCGGGCAGAGCCCTTGGCGCAGTGCGCCCCCAGACCCCCTACGGCCGGGCGGCCTGCCCGATACGCTCCACCCAGTACAGCTGTTTGTGCCCCCGGTCCTGCAACTTGTCGGCGGCCCGCTGGGCCTCGCCCTGCGTGGCGTACCTGCCCACGCGGTAGCGGCTGCCGTTGTCGTCCTGCCGTACCACCAGCCAGGAGAGCGCGGCCCCGCTGTCGCTGCTCATCGTGTTTCTCCCGAGCATCGCGCCCCTCCCCTGAACGACGTGCACGCTTCTAAGGAACTCCAGGAAACCCCAGTCCGCATATGCCCGACCCTACGCCTGACCTTCACGCAACGAATACGTCTTTGCACAAAGAGGTACCGATCCGGCCAGGAACGACCAACGCCCTGGGGGCGCATTCATGTGAATGCGCCCCCAGGGCGTTGCGGGGCATCCGTCGCCGCCGGATGCCGCCCCGCGTCCCGGTACCGGCATCGGGCCATGAGGGCCGAAAGGACACCGGACCGGTCGCGGTCACCTCACCGGAAGCCGGTAGCCGACCCGGTAGCGGTCGGCGGGCACCACCACGTCGGCGGTCTCGACGGGCCGGCCCGAGGCGAAGAAGGTCCGCTCGATCACCATCACCACGTGCCCCGGCACCCCGCCGAGCGCCAGGAGCTCCTCCGCCAGCCCCGGGCGCGCGCCGACCTGTTCGGCCACGTTGTCCACGACCACGTCGATCGCGGCCATCCGCTCGACCACCCCGCAGCCGCCCAGCGGGCCCTCCTCGGGCAGCATCACCGGCGTGCGCCCCGTGATCGCGAGGGGCTCCCAGGAGGTGGAGAGCATCACCGGCTCGCCCGCTTCCCTGAACACGTAATGCGTACGCATCACGCGGTCGCCCGGCTCGACGCCGAGCCGCCCGGCGATCTCCGCGCTCGCCTCCTCCTGCTCGCTGCGCGACTCCCAGGTCCCCCGCGCCCCGTCCGCCGCCTGCTCCTGCCGGAACGGGCCCGCGCCCGCGTCGAGCCGGAAGCCGGAGCGCTCGACCATCCGGGGGACCGGCCGCTCGCGCACGTACGTGCCGGAGCCGGACCGGCCCTCGACCAGGCCCTCGGCCATCAGGACCTTGCGCGCCTCCAGCGCGACGGTGTCCGAGACGCCGTACTCCTCGCGGATGCGCGCCTGCGAAGGCAGGCGCGTATGCGGCGGCAGCAAACCATTGACGATCTTCTCCCTCAGATCGCTCGCCACGCGCAGATAGGCGGGCTGCTCACCGAAAGCCACAGGCCACTCCCCAAGAGGTTGACGGACTGCGACAGCGTCGCAACCGTGGGTTCCGATCCGCAAGCGCAGGCCACAGTTTCACTCGAAGTGATGACATTGAGCGGACCTGCGCATACTCCGCCCGCGCCGGCAAAGAACCCCTCGAACCGCCTTCACCACACTCTCGATCGCGCTTGGTCCAGACCGATAACCCCCGGCCCCACAGGCCGAAGAACCCGCCTTCATCCGCCGCCTGCGCCCTCTCCCCCCGTCGAGGTGACGCCGCGTCACGGCACGTGCGGCCCGGCGCTATTGACGAGTACACGCCCACGAGTATGGTCTAGACCTAGGAGCCGTCCCACCCCGATCCGCCGGACGGGTCCCAGGTGAGCCGCGGTCGCCCGGCGACCGACGGCGTGCGAAGGGACTGCGGGCGGCGCCCCCTCGCCACCGGCCGTACCGCGCCCCCACCCTGGCCGACACCCCCCTGTCGAGGCCGCAGCGGGTGCGGGCGCGTCCGACCGCTGCCGTCACCCCGCGGCAGTCCCCAGCGAAGGAGTTGGCATGAACGCGAAGCGGAAACTGGCCCTCGTGCTCGGTGCGGAAGTCGCCCCCCTGCTCGCAGTGGTCCTGCCGGCCACCACGGCCAGCGCGCACGGATACGTCTCCTCGCCGCCGAGCCGCCAGGCCCAGTGCGCCGCGGGCGTCGTCGACTGCGGCCAGATCACGTACGAGCCGCAGAGCGTGGAGGGCCCCAAGGGCCTCAGGAGCTGCAGCGGCGGGAACGCCCAGTTCGCCGAGCTGGACAACGACGGCAAGGGCTGGAAGGCCACCCCGGTCGGCAACTCGGCCGACTTCTCCTGGACGCTGACGGCCCGGCACGCGACGAGCACCTGGCAGTACTACATCGGCGGCTCGAAGATCGCGGAGTTCAACGACAACGGCGCCCAGCCCGGCGCCACCAAGACCCACCACGTCGGCTTCGGCGGCTACTCCGGCCGCCAGAAGGTGCTCGCCGTCTGGAACATCGCGGACACGGCCAACGCGTTCTACGCCTGCATCGACGTCCAGATCGGCGGGGGCGGCAACCCCGGTGACGGCGACGGGGACCCGGGCGACTGCACCGCGTCGGCCTGGGAGGCCGGCCGCGTCTACAACGGCGGCGACACCGTCTCGCACAACGGCCACACCTGGCGCGCCAAGTGGTGGGTCCAGGGCGAGCAGCCGGGGACGACCGGCGAGTGGGGCGTGTGGGAGGACCTGGGCGCCTGCTGACGCGTAACGGACACGGCCGCTTCGCGGGGGTTCCGCCCCGCGGAGCGGTACGGGCGCGGCGCGGGCCCGGCGGCGGGTGCCGGGCTCACGCCACGTACGACGCGGACCGGGCACCGTCCGAGGAGGCCAGGACCTTGCGCGTGACGCGCTCGGCGAACGCCGCGACCAGGGCGCGCGGGCGGCGCGGCAACAGGTGCGCCGCCAGCGCGTTGCCGAACCCGGGCGTGACGTAGGCGCGGTCCCGGTCGAGCGCGGCCAGCGCGGCGCGCACCACCGGCTCCGGCGTGCCCATCGAACCGTTGACGGCCGCCTCGCGGGTGCCGATGGCCTCGAAGAACGGGGTGTCGACGGGCCCGGGGCACAGGGTGAGCACACGCACGCCCCGGCCCCGGCACTCCTGCCGCAGGGAAAGCCCGAAGTTCAGCACGAAGGCCTTGGCCGAGCCGTAGACCGCGAAGTACGGGGCGGGCTGGAAGGCGGCGGTGGAGGCGACGTTCACGACCGCGCCCGCCCCGCGCTCCAGCATGCCGGGGAGCAGCGCGTGGGTGAGGCCGACGAGCGCGACGACGTTGACCATCAGCTGGTCGTGGTCCCGGCCGGCGTCGATGTCCTCGAAGCGGCCGCAGGTCCCGAACCCGGCGTTGTTGACCAGCAGCCCGATCCGCAGGCCGAGCGCGTCGAGCCGGCCGGCGACCGCGCGGGCCGCACCCGGCTCGGCGAGGTCCTGGACCAGGACGTGGGCCCGCACTCCGTGCGCGGCCTCCAGGCGCTCGGCGAGGGCGGTGAGCCGGTCCCCGGAGCGGGCGACCAGGACGAGGTCGTGGCCGCGGGCGGCGAGCTGGGCGGCGAACTCCGCGCCGAGCCCGGACGAGGCACCGGTGACGAGGGCGGTGGTCTGCATGAGAGGTCCCTTCACTGCGTGTGACCGACAGAGCAACTGAGACAACACCGTACAGGTTCTTTGGCTATCTGCAACAGAGTAGTTTCATTTAACCCAGAGATGACGCACCCATGTATCGTTTCGAGGAGTCAAGGGCCGAAGCGGGAGGCACCATGGGAGAGACGGCGGCGAGGCCGTTGCGGGCGGACGCGGAGCGCAGCGTGCGCATGATCCTGGAGGCGGCCGAACGCCTGCTCTCCCAGGACCCCGGCGCCTCGATGGAGCAGATCGCGGCCGAGGCGGGGGTGTCCCGGACGACGATCCACCGCCGCTTCGCGCACCGCCAGGCACTGATCGACGCCCTGGCCCTGTCGGCCGCCCGCCAGCTCGCCCAGGCCGTGGACGACGGCCGCCCCGCCACCGCCCCGCCCCTGGTGGCGTTGCACCGCATCACCGCCAACGTCCTGGAGGTCAAGGGCGCCTGGGCCTTCGCCCTGAGCCTCCCGGCCACCCCCGGCAGCGAGGCGGCCACCCTCCACGAGGACATGGCCCACCGCTGCGTCACCGTCCTGGAACGCGCCCGCGCGGACCGCCTCATCGACGAGTCGGCCGACCTCCACTGGCTCCAGCGCGTCTACTACGCCCTCCTCGGCGAGACGCTGCACGGCGACCCGGCCGACACCCTGACCGACCCGGACGCGCTGGCGGCGCGGGTGGTGGAGACGTTTCTGCGCGGGGCGGGGGCGCGGGGCTGACGAGGCCCGGCCCGGCGAGGACATGGCCGGCGAGGACATGGCCGGCCAACCCGTTCCCGGGCGCCTCGTCCGCAGCGCTCGACCACGACAAGGGGCACCTCGGCAGGGCGGAGCGCGGTGAGCGTTCCGCGTCCCCCGAACCGGCCCGGCGGTGTGACGCCTTCTCGGCGCGAGGGGCGAGTTCCGGCGCCCGGTCCCCGACCCGGTGCCGAGAGCGCGGACGCTTCGGCTCAGGGCGCACGCGGCCGCCCCGCGGAGATGTGGCGACCTCCGGACACGTCGACTTCTCGCCACGACGCGACTCCTCCCGACGACACCGCCTCTGTCACCTTGAACTCCCATCGCTTCAGGCCGAATTGGAGTTCAGCACGATGCGTTCGACACTCCGTGCAGCTACGACGGCGGCGGCCGCCACCGTCCTGGCCGCCGCCGTCGCGCTCCCGGCAGCCGGCAACCCCGTCACCCCGGCTGCCGACAGCAGACCTCTCACCGGGAGTTCCGCCCCCGCCGCCGGGACCGCCGCCGCCGTCACCCTGATCACCGGTGACACCGTGGTCGTCACCACGGACGCCGACGGCCGTACCAGTGCTCATCTGCGTCCGGACACCGCCGGCCGCGCCGTCGACGCGGTGACCGAGGAACACGACGGCAACCGGTACGTCATCCCGGCTGCCGCGCTCGCCGGCATCCAGGACGGCTGGCTCGACAAGGAGCTGTTCAACGTCACCGGTCTGATCGAGCAGGGCTACGACGACGCGCACACCGGATCGCTCCCTCTGATCACCCAGTACGCGAACGCCTCGGCCGTTGCGCGCACCGCCTCCCCGGGCACACTGCCCGGGGGAACGCGGCTGGTCCGCACGCTGCCGACGGTGCGCGGGGCCGCTCTGAAGGTGGCCAAGGACAAGGCCAAGGACACCTGGAGGGATCTGGCCTCGCGCGAGGCGCGCGCCACCGGCCACGTCACCAAGGTCTGGCTCGACGCCAAGGTCGAGTCCACGATGGCCGAGTCGAACGCGCAGATCGGCACCGAGTCGGCCTGGGCGGCGGGCGTCACCGGCAAGGGCGTGAAGGTCGCCGTCCTGGACACCGGCATCGACGCCGCCCACCCGGACTTCGCCGGACGGATAGCCGACTCGAAGGACTTCACCGGTTCCAGGTACGGCACCGACGACAAGCGGGGCCACGGCACGCACACCGCATCGACCGTGGCGGGCACCGGAGCGGCGAGCGCCGGCAGGGAACGGGGGGTGGCCCCCGACGCCCGGCTGCTCATCGGCAAGGTCCTCGACGACGCGGGGTCCGGCTCCGCGTCGATGATCATTTCGGGTATGCAGTGGGCCGTCGATTCCGGGGCCGACATCGTCTCCATGTCGATCGGCACCGCCGGCCCGAGCGACTGCACCGACCCCATCTCCCAGGCCGCCGAGTCCCTGGCCGCCCAGAACAAGGCGCTGTTCGTCATCGCCGCCGGCAACGTCGGCCGTTCGGAGTCGATCACCTCACCCGGGTGCGCCCCCGGCGCCCTGACGGTCGGCGCCGTCGACGGCGACGACGAGACGGCCGCCTTCTCCTCCCGGGGCACCGTGCAGAACGCGCACACCGTCAAGCCGGAGATCGCCGCACCGGGGGTGAACATCCTGGCGGCGAACGCCGGGGTCCACAACGGCGTCAACGCCTACCAGCGGATGTCCGGCACCTCGATGGCCACCCCGCACGTGGCGGGCGCCGCCGCCCTGCTGAAACAGCGTCACCCGGAATGGGACGCGGCCCGCCTCAAGGCGGCGCTGATCTCCGCCGCCGACAGCGGCATCCCCGGCACGGTCCAGGAGACCGGCGCGGGGCGGCTGGACGTGCCGAAGGCGATGAAGCAGACGGTCGTCGGCCCCGGCGCCGTGTCCGCGGGCACCTTCGCCTGGCCGCAGACGGCGGCCGACGTGAAGACCGTGCCGGTGACGTACACCAACACCACGGACGCCCCGGTCACCCTGGCGCTCAAGGTCGGTCACGTCCTGGGGAACGACGGCACCCGCACCCCCACCGCCCTGGCCCGGCTGAGCACGTCCACGCTCACGGTGCCGGCCGGCGGCACAGCCGACGTACCCCTGACCATCGACCCGGCCGTCGGCATCAAGGACGCCCAGTACGGTGACTTCGGCGGCCGGATCGAAGCCGCCGCCTCCGACGGCACCACCGTCACGGTTCCCTTCGGCTTCCACCTGGAGCCGAGGTCGGTGGACCTGACGGTCAAGCTGATCGGGAGGGACGGACAGCCGCAGACGCCCTCCGCGACCCTCGACGTCATCGGCCTCGACGACGCCTCGGGCGGCAGCTACCACCCCTCGACCGGTGAGCAGAAGATGCGCCTGCGGGCCGGGACGTACTTCGTCAACGGTGTGCTGCCGACCCGGAACGCCGCCGGCGTCGTGGACACGGTGAACGAACTCGCCTATCCCGAGCTGAAGATGACGAAGGACACGGTGCTGGTCCTGGACGCCCGGAAGGCGCGCGAGGTCACCTACGCCACCGAGCAGCCCTCCGAGACGTCCGTCGCCGGCCTGTCGTACGGCCGCTGGTGGGACGGCGGCGGATCCTCCTGGGTGCACAGCGGATCGGTCAGCTACAACGGCGTCACGCACATCAACACCTGGGGGCACGGCGCGGCACACCGCGGCGGCTTCGAGGCGGCCGCCTGGTTCCGCGCGGTGAAGCCGGGCACGGGAAGCGCCAGCCCGTACGTCTACAACCTGGGTGTCGTGGACACCGACGTGATCGTTCCGGGCCGGCACAGCGAGGTGTCCGACAGCGATCTCGCCGCCGTCGAACAGCGATGGCACTCCATCGGCACGGCGACCACGTTCAGCGACACCATCGACAACTTCCGTCCCTGGAACCCGCTGTCGGCCGTGGGCGGCAGCGTCCTCCAGCCCGTGACCGTCCCCTTCACGCGGACCCAGTACTTCTCCGCGGGCGACGGCTCCGGCACCTGGGCGGAGTCGGGCACCAGCACCAACGAGGTGATGCGCGGCGCCGCCCGCGCCTTCCAGCCCGGCGAGCGTGACGAAGAGAGCTGGTACAAGGGCATCATGCGGCCCACCGCCGCACTGAACAGGGCGGGCGACCGGCTCCTCGCCGGCGAACGACAGGGCAACCTGATCGGTTTCCAGAGCGCGCTGTTCAGCGACGCCGACGGGCACTTCATGTACAGCCCGGGCTTCAAGGACGGCGGCAGCCTGTCCCTCTACCGGAACGGCACGAAACTGTTCGACCACGCCTGGCCCTACGGAGTGTTCCCGGTGCCCTCCGAGCCCGCCGACTACGTACTGGAGCAGTTCGCCCTGCGGTCCTACGGGAACCGCACGGTCAGCTATCCCTTCGCCACGATCACCAGCTTCCGCTTCCGGTCCGCCGAGAAGCCCGACGTGGCCTCGCAGACGCTGCCCCTCGTCTTCCCCGGCTACGACGTACCGGTGGACGGCCGGAACAAGGTCGAGGCGGGCAAGGTCCGCATCCGCCTTTCGGCCACCGGTCACGCCGACTACGCACCTGGGGAGATCACCGGGGCGACCGTCAAGTACTCGTATGAGGGCCCCGTGCTCACTCCGGCCTGGATCAACGCCGAGGTCGTCCACGAGAACGGCGCCTGGTTCGCGGAGATCGACCACACCGGAGCGAGCGGCAAGGACGTCTCCCTGCTCGTGGACCTGACCACCGAGAACGGCGGCTCGGTGCAGCAGCACGTCATCGACGGATACGGCGTACGTTGACAGCCGGGCCGGGCCCCTGCATCACCCAGGCGCCCGGCCTGCGGCCACGTCCGCACCGCCCCCGCGCCCCGAGACGGTCACCGGCCTCTCCTTCGGCCCGTCCCCACACCGCCGGGCGGGCTCACCCCGCCGGAGCGGCGACGCCCCGGAAGGTGCGGCGGTAGGCCATCGGTGAGACGCCGATCGCGGCGTGCAGGTGCTCGCGCAGCGAGGTCCCGGTGGCGAAGCCGACCCGTCCGGCGATGTCGTCGACGGGCAGGTCGGTGGTCTCCAGGAGGTGCTGGGCCCGGGACACGCGCTGCTGGATCAGCCAGCGTCCCGGGCTCGTCCCGACCTCCTCGTTGAACCGGCGGATGAAGGTGCGCAGGCTCATCCGGGCGTGCCCGGCGAGCCGTACCAGCGTCAGCGGCTCGTGCAGGTTCTCCAGCACCCACTGGCGGGTGGCCGAGGTGCCGTTCGCGGACGGCGGCGGCACGGGGTGCTCGATGTACTGGGCCTGGCCCCCGTCCCGCCACGGCGGCACGACACAGACCCGCGCCACATGGTTGGCGACGGCCGCGCCGTGATCCCGCCGTACCAGGTGGAGGCAGACGTCGACCCCGGAGGCGGCGCCCGCCGAGGTGAGCACATCGCCGTCGTCCACGAACAGCACGTCGGGGTCGAGCGCGACCGTCGGGTACCAGGACCGGAAGACGCCGGCGACGGCCCAGTGGGTGGTGGCGGGCCGGCCGTCGAGCAGCCCGGCCGCCGCCAGCACGAACGCCCCCGTACAGATCGACACGATCCGGGTCCCGGGCCGGACCGTCGCGAGGGCCTCCGCCACCCCCGGCGGCAGCTCGCGCGAGATCCGGGAGAGGTCGAAGGGCGGCAGCAGCACCGTGTCCGCCGCCGCGAGAATCTCGGGGCCGTGCCCCACCGTCACCGAGAAGTCCGCGTTCGTGGCGACGGGCCCGCCGTCGACGGAACAGGTCCGGACCTCGTAGCGGTCCTGGAGCGCGCCGAAGATCCGGCTCGGGATGCCGAGTTCGAAGGGGTACACCCCCTCCAGGGCGAGGACGGCGACACGATGGACAGCGGTCATGGCACGATCCCGTTGTAAGTTGGCATTCATGCCATGGTACGGGGAAGCGCCTCCGGCGAGGCTGGTGCCCATGACGAACCACGCCACCATGCGCGCCATCAGCCAGGACACCCACGGCACCCCCGACGTGCTGAAGGAGGCCGTACTGCCGCGGCCCGTGCCCGCTCCGGGCCAGATCCTCGTCGCCGTGCGCGCCGCCGGGGTGAACCCGACCGACTGGAAGCACCGCGCCGCCGGCCTCTTCCTGAACCGTCTGCCGCTGGTCCTCGGCTGGGACGTGTCCGGCGTCGTCGAGGCCGTCGGCTTCGGCGTCACCCTCTTCAAGCCCGGCGACGAGGTCTTCGGGATGCTGCCCTACCCGCACGGTGCCGGCTCCCACGCCGAGTACGTGACCGGCCCCGCCCGCGCCTTCGCGCACAAGCCCGCCGGTATCGACCACGTCCAGGCCGGCGCCCTGCCGCTCGCCGCCCTCACCGCCTACCAGGCGATCGTCGACACCGCCGCGGTCCGCGCCGGACAACGCGTCCTGATCCACGCGGCCGCCGGCGGCGTCGGCCACCTCGCCGTCCAGATCGCCAAGTCCCGCGGCGCGTACGTCATCGGCACCGCCAGCGCCCCCAAGCACGACTTCCTCCGCTCCCTCGGTGCCGACGAGGTCATCGACTACCGCGCCACCGACTTCCGCGACGCCGTCCAGGACGTCGACATGGTCCTCGACCCGCTCTCCGGTGACACCCGCGCCCGCTCCCTCGACGTCCTGCGCCCCGGCGGCATCCTCGTCTCGCTCCTGCCGGGCACCGACCCCGACGAGGCCGCGAAGGCCGCGGCCCGCGGGGTCCGCGTCGAGACCCTCCTCGTCGAAGCCGACCACGCCGGCATGAACGCCATTGCCGGCCTGGTCGCCTCCGGCGCCCTGCGGGCCCGTGTCGAGGCCGTCTTCCCCCTCGCCGACGCGGCCGAGGCCCATGCCCTGGGCGAGACGGGCCGCACCACCGGCAAGATCGTGCTGACCGTCACCTGAGCTCCGACGACCGGGCCGAGGGGCGGATACGCGAGGAGCCGAGCGGCCGTGGGCGCGCCCTCACCGGAAGGCGCCGGTCCTGGCCGCGTACGGCGAGAGCCACGGCCGCGGCGAGGGTGCCACCGGCGCTGCCGCCGCCGGCGGCCGGCACGCCTTCGGTGTCGGCCCCGGCGGCGGTCGCGGGGCCGGTCAGGCCCGTGACGGTACGCCGGTCCCCTGCGCCACTACGTCGCTGCCGGTGTTCTTGGTGCGGAGGAAGGCGGTCGCGATGACGACCCCGAGGAGGACCAGGGCCGCGTTGACCGCGATGGCGACGGTGATGCCGTGGTGGACGGCGGACGCGCTCACCGCACCGGCCGTGCTCGCGGTGACCACGGCGGACATGACCGGTGTACCCATGGTGATGCCGATCTGCTGGGACATCGAGGCGAGGCCGGTGGCCAGGCCCTGTTCCTCGTCCGGGAGCCCACTGGTGGCGGTGACCATGAAGCCGACGATGACGATCATGTTGCCGATGCCGCCGAAGAAGGTCGCGGGCAGCAGCAGCGCCATGGCCGCGCCGGTGGTCGTCCCCAGGAAGAGGAGGGCTGCGGTGAAGACGGTCTGGATGACACCGCCCGCGATCAGGGCGGTACGGGTGGAGGTCCGGGCGATGACCTTGGGGGCGACCAGTCCGCCGACGACGGTGCCGATGCCGAGGACGCCGAAGGAGATGCCGGCGGTCAGCGGGGAGAAGCCGAGGGTCTTCTGCAGATAGAGGGTGAGGAGGTAGACCAGGGACGTCTCGGTGATGAAGGCGAGTGCGCCCAGCGCGTTGCCCCAGGCCACGTTGCGGCGGCCGAGCGTCTTCAGCGGGACGAGGGGCTCGGCTACCTTGCGCTCGATCAGGAGGAAGGCCGCCAGGAGGACGGCGCCGGCAATCAGACCTGTGAGAGCGTGGCCGCTGGTCCAGCCGTGCTCGCCGGCCTGGGTGAGGCCGTAGACCAGGCCGAGCAGGCCGAGGGTGACGGTGAGCGCCCCGGGCAGGTCGAGCTTCGGGCGTACGGCGGGCCTGGACTCCTTGATCACGGCCGGGGCGATGAGGACGACGGCCAGCGCGACGGGCACGTTGACGAAGAACGCCCAGCGCCAGGAGAGCAGGTCGGTCAGGACGCCGCCGAGGATCGCACCGGCGGTGAACCCGGCTGACATCAGGGCACCGTTGATGCCGAGTGCCTTCTGCCGCAGCGGGCCCTCGGGAAAGGCGGTGGTGAGCAGGGCGAGTCCGGCCGGGGTGGCGGCCGCGGTGGCCAGACCCTGCGCGACGCGGGCGATCAGCAGGATCTCCGGGGTGGTGGCGAGCCCGCCGGCCAGGGAGGAGACCCCGAGGAGCACGAGGCTGCCGATGAAGATCTTCTTACGGCCGATCAAGTCGCCGATCCGGCCGAGGAAGAGCGTGAACCCGGCCGCCGAGAGCGCGAAGGCCGTCGCGATCCACTGCAGGTCGGACAGGGAGAAACCGAGGCCGTCGCCGATCGCGGGGAGCGCGACGTTCAGGATCGAGAAATCGACGGCCAGCATGAACTGGGCGACCAGGAGCACGGCCAGGACGAGCTTCAGCCGGCCGGTCAGCCGCTGGGGGCCGCCCGGGGGAACGGACCGCCGCGGGTGCGTCCGCGCGGGGGCGTTCCTGGGGCCGGTGCCGGACTTCGAGCCGGCCTTCACTCGCATATCAGTCGTGGGCATGACAGAAATTCCTTTCACGCCCGGCACCCGCCGGGGCGGCGGGGCGGGCGAGGAGGGTCGGGACGCACTCCGGAACCCCTCCACCTAACGGGATCGCGGTTCCGTTACGGCCATGAAGGTAGCACCCTCGCCGAGTAAAGGGAACCCTGATACCGTTAAGGTGGTCGCGGTACCGCGAGGAGCCCCTGGAAGGAGCCCCAGATGTCCCCATCCCCCCTCTCCCCGGCCACCGGCAGGCGCCCCGCCCCGGCCGCCGCCGAGGCCGCCCCCACGGCCCCCGTCGGCAGCATCCGGCCCGGCGGACGTACCGCCCGCGTCCGCGAAGCCGTCCTCAAGGCGGCCGGCGACGCGCTCGCCACCGAGGGATTCGCGGCCCTCGACCTCGCCGAGATCGCCCGCCGCGCCGACGTCGGCAGGACCACCGTCTACCGCCGCTGGGGCACCCCCGGAGCGCTGGCCGCCGATCTCCTCGCCGACATGGCCGCCACCTCCCTGCCCCGCGCCGACACCGGGACGCTCGACGGCGACCTCACCGCCAACGCCCGCCTCGTCGTCAAAGCCCTTACCGATCCCCGCCAGGGCCCCCTCTTCAAAGCCCTGATCGCCGCCTCCCTCAGCGACGGCCAGGCCGCCGAAGCGCTCCACCGCTTCTACGACATCCGCATCGCCGAATGGACCGGCTGCGTCACCGACGCCATCGCCCGCGGCGAACTCCCCGCCGGCACCGACCCCCACGCGGTCATCGCCGCCGTCTCCGCCCCCCTCTACTACGCCCTCCTCAACACCGGCCGCCCGCTGACCGGGAAGGACGCGGACGAGGCCGCCCGCAGCGCCGCCCTGGCGGCCCGCGCCGGAGTCTGGTGTTCCGCGTCATCGGACTGAACCGGGGGCCGGACGGCCCCGGCGCACAGGAGGTCCCGCCCGCCGCCTCTTACGACGCCTTCTCCTCATCGCTCACCACGAGGGTCTTCGGCCGACGCGGCACGAGGCGGCTCGAAGCACCACGGGGGCCGGTGCCCATGCGGCCGAAGCCCTCCGCATCCATACGGCTGAAGTTCATGGCGTCAGCCGCTCATCCGCCGGAGCGGCCGGCGCGTTCTCCGAGGTTCAAGCCGCGAAGAGACGATGGACGGACATCGGGCCGTGACCGTTGGGCGAGTCGAGCGCCGGGTCCGCGCAGAGCACCGCCTGGTGCAGCCGCTGCATCCGCGCCGACGGCTCCACGCCGAGTTCACCGACGAGACGGGCGCGCAGGGCGCGGTAGACCTCGATGGCCTGCGCCTGGCGACCGCACCGGTACAGCGCGACCATCGCCTGCGAGTGCAGCCCTTCGTGCAGAGGATGCCGGGCCGTCAACGCCGTCAGCTCAGTGAGGAGTTCGGCTTCCAGCCCCAGCCTCAGGTCGGCTTCGATCCGCAGCTCCAGCGTGCCCAGCCTGCTCTCCGCGAGCCGCATCTCCTCGATCTCGAGCACCGCCCCGCGCGGCACGTCCACCAGGGCGGGTCCGCGCCACATCCCCACCGCACGTCCGAGCAGCTCCGCGGCGCGCACGTTGTCACCCCGTCCGAAGGCGGCCCTCCCCTGCGCGGCCAGATCCTCGAAGACCTGCACGTCCACGGCGTCGCGCGGCACCTGGAGGAGATAGCCGCCCTGCCGGGTCACCAGGATGTCCTTCGGGTCCCGGGCCTCGTCAGCGAGCGCCTCGGCGAGCAGCCTGCGCAGCTGCACGATGTACGTCTGCAGGGTGGTCTGCGAACTGCGGGTGACCCGCGTGCCCCAGAGCTCGTCCATCAGCGTGCCGACGGGGACCACCTGGTTCGGGCACACGGCGAGCATGGCCAGGATCTGGCGGGGCTTGCCGGCTGTCGGCGCGAATGATGCCCGTTCGGTCCGAGCACTCAGCTGTCCGAGCATCCTGATGTCCATGGACGACCTCCTACGCGGGGTGAGCTGTCACGCCCTGGAACCGAGCAGTACCGAAGCTCTCACCCGACGGACCTCCAGGACCAGTGCAGCCCTCCTCAAGTGCCGCTCGAGTCACACATGGAGCATGTGAGAAATGCACATCCGCCGTATGCGGCAGGCACTGGCCCGGCGGGCCCGTCCGCGAAAGGCTTCCGGACATCGCCGACCGAGGCGGTCCGGCGCCACCCACGTACGTGACGACAGACAGGATCCCGCCATGAACCTCACCGCCGGTTCCACCGCTCTCACCACTCCGGCCGCGGCTGCCGACGATCTGGTCATCGAGAACCTCACGCAGCTGTCCGCCGAGGAGTTCCAGCCCGGTACGTGTATCTGCTGGACGCCGGCAGCCGACGGACAGGCCGCCTGACCTCCGCGCCCCGACCTTCCTCGTCTCCCCCTCGCGCACGGCCTCGGCTCCGCGCCGCACACGCGATATCCGCCAGAGATGAACAAAGGAACGAACCCTTGGACAGCTCGCGGAACACTGCTCACGGACTGGCGTTCAAACCGCATCTCAAGCCCGAGACGGCTCCCGGCCACGGCGCCTACCTGGTGTCCGAACAAGGGGTGACCGCCTTGCACGGCAAGGGCGTCGCCACGCTCGTACCGCTCCTCGACGGCACCCGCGACCTGGAGCAACTGAAGCGGGACGCCTCCCCCGCGGTCCCCGGCGAACACGCGGGCCGGCTGGTCTCGCTGCTGAGCGACGCGGGCCTGCTGCGCACCGCCGACGCGCCGGCGGAGGGTGAGGCGACCGACCGTGCCTACTGGGAACTCGCGGGTCTGGACGGGGACCTGGCCGTACGCCGGGTCCGCGAGAGCCGGGTCGCCTCCCTGGCGGTCGGCTCGGCCGACGGCCGGGGGCTGCGCACGGCACTGTGCGAGGCCGGTCTGCGGATGAGCGACGCGCCCGGCGGCACGGCGGAGGAGACAGCACTCACCGTCGTCCTGTGCAAGGACTATCTCGACCCCGCTCTGCGCGAGGTCGACGCGGAGCACCGGGCCGCGGGACGGCCCTGGCTGCTGGTGCGGCTGCACGGCAACCAGCCCTGGATCGGGCCGTTCCTGCAGCCGGGCGACGGCCCGTGCTGGCAGTGCCTCGCGGAGCACCTGCGCCGCAACCGCCAGGCCGAGACGTACGTCGGGCAACTGCTCGGCCGTCCGGTGTCCGCCCCGCGCTCCTGCCTCACCGCCGGCCACAGCACGGGCCTGCGGCTGGCCGCGCTGGAAGCCGCCAAGTGGCTGGCCGGCTACCGGTATCCGGGGCAGGAAGCGATCTGGACACTCGACAGCCTCCAGCTCGCCGGGCGGCACCATGCGGTGCGCCGCCGCCCTCAGTGCCCCGCCTGCGGCGACCCCGGCCTCGTGGCCCGGCGGGTGAGCGCGCCGCTGGAGCTCCGAAGCCGGCCCAAGGCGGCGCAGGACAGCGACGGCGACCGCTGGCTGACGCCGTCGGAGATGGAGCAGCGGCTGGGACATCTCGTCGATCCGCTGACGGGAGTGGTCAAGGAGATCCGCCGGGACACCCGGGGGCCGCGCTTCCTCAACTGCTTCCAGGCGGGCCACAATCCGGTGACCAACCCCTCCGGACTGCGCTCGGTGCGCCGTGGGCTGCGCAGCCACAGCTCCGGCAAGGGCACCACGGAGCAGCACGCCCGGGTCAGTGCGCTGTGCGAGGCGATCGAACGGCACAGCGGGTACTTCCAGGGCGACGAGCCGACGGTGCGGGCCACCTTCGCGCAGGTCGCGGACACCGCGGTCCACCCTGATCTCGTCCAGTTGTTCCATCCGCGGCAGTACGCGGACAGGGAGCGCTGGAACGCCGAGCACTCCCCCGCGCACCACGTCCCCGAGCGCTTCGACGAGAACACGCCACTGGACTGGACCCCGGTGTGGTCCCTGAGCGAGCGCAGACAACGGCTGCTGCCTACCTCCCTGCTCTACTACAACGCGCCCTCGTCGCCCGGCGGCGGCTCCTGTGTCGCGCACTCCAACGGTTCGGCCGCGGGCACCTGCGTGGAGGACGCCACGGTGCAGGGATTCCTCGAGCTCGTCGAGCGCGACGCCGTCGGCCTGTGGTGGTACAACCGCACCCGGCAGCCGGCCGTCGACCTCGACGCCTTCGACGACTCCTGGGTGTCCGGGGTGCATTCGGCGCACCGCGGGCTCGGGCGTGAGCTCTGGGTCCTCGACGTCACCAGCGATCTCGGCATCCCGGTGTTCGCCGCGGTGTCCCGGCGCACGGACAAGCCCGCCGAGGACATCACGCTCGGATTCGGCGCCCACTTCGACCCGCGGACCGCGCTGCGCCGGGCCCTGTCCGAGCTCAACCAGATGCTCCCGCCCGTGGTGAACGCGCGGGCCGACGGATCGGGCTACGGGTGCGGCGAACCGGCGACGCTGCGCTGGTGGCGCGAGGCCACCACGAAGGAGCACTCCTACCTCGTGCCCGAAGGCGGCCGGCGGGCCCGCACTCCTGTGGACTTCCCGTACGAGCGACGTCCCGATCTGCTCGACGACCTGAAGTACATCGAGGCGCTGGTGCACCGGCACGGGATGGAGCTCCTGGTGCTCGACCAGACCCGGCCGGACATCGATGCAGCGGTCGTGAAGGTGATCGTTCCAGGCCTGCGCACCTTCTGGACGCGCTTCGGACCCGGACGTCTCTACGATGTTCCCGTCCGGCTCGGGCGGCTCGAAAGACCCAGGCGCTTGGAGGAGTTGAACCAGACTCCGCTGTTTCTGTGAAATCGATCGCTCCGGCCCCCTGGGACCGAACCGCTGTTCCGGCGTAGGCCGCTGTGCGAACTCCCGATGAAAGGCCCCTCGTGTCCACGCCTCCCGCAGTACCGAACGCACAGCCCGTATCGGACGTGATCGAGCTGTGGTCGTTACGCGAGGACACGCTCGTCGAGCTCCCCGACACGGACGAAGGCACCCTGGTGCTGACCACACGATGGGGCGAGGTGCCGCTGCCGGCGGCGACACCGGTTCTGTGCTCCGCCTTGGAGCGCATGTCGTACGGCCCCGTGGCCCTGCGGAACCTGGTGCCCGCCGCCGCCACGGAGGACGCGCGCAGGGAGCGCGCCCTGCTCGACGGGACGCTGGAGAGACTGCACAACGTGACGGTGCGCTCGCTGTCCGCCGGCGGCAGCAGCCCTCTCCTGTCCGTGGTGCCCCTCGCCTCGGACGCGCACTTCCGCCCGACGCGCCCGCAGGCGGACTCGGTGCTGCGGCTGTCCCGTTACGCCGTGGTGCGCAGCGACACCAAGGATCTCTATGTCGAGTCCCCGCTGTGCAAGCACCGTGTGGTGCTGCACCGTTTCGAGTCCGCCTCGCTGCTGTGCTTGTTGCCCCACCCCGCGACGGTCGCGCAGCTGGCCGCGCGCCTCGAACTGCCCTGGGACGTGGTGGACGCCGCGCTGGGCTACCTGGAGGGGGCCGGGGCGGTCGTGCGGGGTGACGTGTCCCGGGGCGATGTCACGTTCGCGGAGGATCACGATCCCGCGCTCGCCCCGTGGTCGCCGGTCGATCTGATGATGCACGCGCGCAGCCGGCTCGGCCGCGACGACAGGCTTGTGGGAGCGGCAGGCGAGCAGCCGCGGGAGTCCGCCGCCGCGACGGCGTCCGCCGCGAACGAGCACAAGCCGATCGCCCTGCCGCACCCGGAGCTCGACGAGATCCTCAGGAAGGACCCACCGCTCACCGCGGCCCTGGAGACCCGCAGGTCGGTACGCTCGTACGGCGCGCGGCCGGTGACGCTGGCGCAGTTGGCCGAGCTTCTCTACCGGTCGGCCCGGGTGCGCACGATGGCCGCCGTCGGATCGGAGGATCCGCGGAGCAGCCGCCCGTATCCGAGTATCGGCCGTTCCTACGCGCTTGAGCTCTACCTTCTGGTGAGCAACTGCGAAGATCTCGCGCCGGGCGCCTATCACTACGATCCCGTCGGACACGCGCTCGGGCCCCTCGACACCGATGCGGCGTTGGTCGGTGAACTGCTCGGGCAGGCGCGGGAAACCGGCGGGCTCTCAGCCGATCCGCCCGTCCTCGTGGTGATGACGGCGCGCTTCCGCCGCGCCATGGGACGGTTCGGCGGCCTGGCGTACAGCGGGCTCCTCAAGGACGTCGGCGTCCTGCAGCAGACCCTGTACCTGGTGTGCACGGCGATGGGGCTCGCGCCGTGCGCGCTGGCCATCGGCGACAGCGATCTGGCGGCGCGGGCGCTCGGGCTCGACTGGTCCACCGAATCCAGCATCGGCGAGTTCGTGCTCGGCACGCTGCCGGCGGACGAGAGCAGCGCGCCGGACAACGGGACCGGCTGGCAGGAACGCTGCCGTCGCATTCTGGAACTGTGGAGCGCGCACACCGGACAGCACGGCGATGTACGGCCAACTGCCCACTGAGTGACATGTTCTGGCCGTAGACTCCGCACACTTGGCCAATTCGCTGGTGAGGTGATGCCCATGTGGCGTATGCGTATGCCCGGCTCCATCCCGCAGCAGTCCCGTCGCAGTCCCGTCCACGAGTCGGATCTCGCACCCCGCGTCGCGGCCGTCATCACCATCGTCGTGATCCTCTGTGTCTTCGTGGTCGCCGTCACCTACGTTCTGCGTGCTCCGCACACCACGTGGGACCTGGTCGGCTCCTTCGTGCTGCTGCTCGCGCTGCTCGGCCTCCAGCTGAACCATTCGTTTCCGGCGCTCGTGCCGTGGGCCACCCCGTACCGGGGCTGGCGGACGCTGGGCATCCAGGCGGTGCTGACCTACGCGCCGTTCACCGTGTTCGGTGCCGCGTGGATGGGGATACCGGGTTTCCTCGCCGGCTCGGTCCTGCTGCTGTTGCGCGGCCCGGCCAGGATGCTGCTCTGCGGGGCCGTCGTGGCCTCGGTGGTCGCCATCCAGTTCGCCGTGGGCTTCGGGCGGCACGAGGTGGGTTACAACGCCGTGGCCACCCTGCTCACCGCCCTGGTGGTCTACGGACTCAGCCGGCTCGCGACCCTGATGCACGACGTGCAGATCGCCCGCGGCGAGCTGATCCGGATGGCGGTCGACCGCGAGCGGATCCGCTTCTCCCGCGATCTGCACGATCTGCTGGGCTACAGCCTCACCACCATCAAGCTGAAGGGTGAACTCGCCTGCCGGCTGCTCGCGTTACGGCCCGAGCAGGCCGAGGAGGAGATGCGGGAGATCCTCGCCCTGAGCAATCAGGCCCTCGCCGACATGCGGTCCGTGGCCAGCAGCTACCGCGAGTTACGCCTGTCCACCGAGGTCGGCGCGGCCGAGTCGCTGCTCAACGCGATGGGCATCCGTACCGTGGAACACACGGACGTGGGCCCGCTGTCGGCCGCGGCGGACACCGTGCTCGCCACGGTGCTGCGCGAGGGCATCACCAACCTGCTGCGCCACAGCAAGGCGGAGCAGTGCCGGATCGAGGCACGCGAGCTCGAGGACGGCACGGCCCGGATCACCGTGGCCAACGACGGGGTGGGGAGCGCCTTCTCGCATCTGGGCCCCGAGGGCTGCGACAGGGGTGGCAGCGGCCTGGAGAGCCTCACCGCCCGGGTGGAGGCGCTCGGGGGGCGGCTCAGCGCCGGGGTGCGCCCGGACGACGGATGGTTCGAACTGATGGCGGCGCTGCCCCGCGACGCGGCGTGGGGCAGCGCGGACGAGAAGCCGTCCGGCGGATCGGGCCGTCCTCGGACCGCGGCCACCGAAGCGTTCGGATGAGGGCCCGGACGATCCGCCCCGGTGGCGGCGCCGGGCGGGTGACGCCAGGACGTTCCTCGCCGGCATCGGGCGCCGCGGTTCACATCCAGCCGGACTCCCGGGCGATCCTGACGGCGTCCATGCGGTTGCGCGCACCGAGCTTGGTGACGGCGGTCGCCAGGTAGTTGCGTACGGTTCCGGACGACAGGAAAAGCGCTCTGGCGATCTCCGGCACCTCCTCGCCGTCAGCGGCCCTGCGCAGTACCTCGGTCTCCCGGGCCGACAGCGGACCCTCGTCGGCCTGCAGGGTGGCCACCGCGAGCTGCGGGTCGATGACGTGACGTCCTGCCGCCACGTCCCTTATGGCGCAGGCGAGCTGGTCGGGGTCGGCGTCCTTCAGGAGGAATCCGGAGGCATGGGCCAGCAGGGCACGGCGCAGATTGCCCGGCCGGCCCAGGCTGGTGAGGATCACCGTCCGGCACTGCGGCAACTCCTCGTGCAGCAGTGCCGCCGCGCGGATCCCGTCCATTCCCGGCAGGTCGATGTCGAGGACCGCCACATCGGGCCGGACCGCGAGCGCTTTCGGCAGAATCCCGTCGCCGGAGTCGACCTCGGCGACGACCTCGATGTCCTCCTGCAGTTCGAGCAGTGCCACCAATGCCCGGCGCAGCATCGGCATGTCTTCAGCCAGCAGAACCCTGACCATTGCTCCCCCGCCATCCCCCCCACGCCGGCGCGCACCGGATTCGGCGGAACTCTAACCCCCGGGCGCCGGGAATGGAGTCGTCCCGCTCAACTGTGGGCGGACAACGGCCGGAATCGTTCGGATGATGAGCGCACATCAGCCATGAGCACATCAGTCACGCAAGAGAGGAATGCCGGACATGACCATGTATGGAACAGCGTGGCCGGAGCTCCATCTGTCCGGCGCGTGACCGGATACGCCGAAGGGGCCGGGTCTTCACGTCGAAGGCCCGGCCCCGGTGCGAAAGCATCTGACAGCGTTGCGCCTCGCTCAGGCGGGCGACTGCGCGGGCGCCGCGTCCGAGGCCTGGCCCTGGGCCGGAACCGCCGCGGACTCCTTGGCGGGCGCCTTCACGCCGACAGCGGCGATCAGGAGCGCCAGCCCCGCGAAGCCCGCCGCGGCCAGGAAGGCCGCCGAGGCACTGTCGGTGAGGACGGCGGCCGGGTCGGTGCCGGTGCTGGAGCGGGTGGTCGCGCCGTACACCGTCATGAGGACGGCGAGCCCCAGGGAACCGCCCACCTGCTGGGTGGCGTTGAGCAGGCTGGAGGCCGCTCCCGAGTCCTCCATGGGGACGCCCGCCACACCGAGCTGCGACAGGGGCATGAACAGCAGCCCCGTGCCGATGCCGAACAACAGCATCGGGCCGATCAGACCGGTCAGATACCCGGTCGTGGTGCTCACATTCGACAGCCAGAGCAGCGCGGCCGCGTTGAGGGTGACACCGAGGACCAGGGGCAGCTTCAGGCCGAGCCTGGGCAGCTGCTTGGACAGCACGGACGCCGTGACCACGATCGACACGCTCACGGGCAGGAAGGCGAGACCCGCCTGCAACGGGTCGTAGGAGAAGACGTTCTGCATCAGCAGGGTCAGGAAGAAGAACAGACCCATCACCGAGCCGGTCAGGCACAGACCGATGACGTAGATCCCCGCCCGGTTGCGGTCGCGGAACATCCGCAACGGGATGATGGGGGTCTCGGTACGGGACTCGACGACCACGAACGCGGCGAGCAGCACCGCCGCCGTCGCGAAGAGGGCCAGCACCGAGCCGTCGCTCCAGCCCTTGTCCCCGGCGCGGATGAACGCGTACACGAGAGCGCCCATGCCGAGCGTGGAGGTGAGGGCGCCGTAGAGGTCGAAGCGGCCGGGCTGGCGGTCCGTCTCGCGCAGCACCTTCGGGATGACGACGTACAGGGCGATGCCGATCGGCACGTTGACGAAGAGCACCCAGCGCCACGACAGCGCCTGGGTGAGGGCACCGCCCGCGAGCAGGCCGACGGCGGCGCCCGAGCCCGAGACGGCCGCGTAGACGCCGAACGCCTTGTTGCGTACGCCCTCGTCCAGGAAGGTCGTGACGATCAGGGCCAGGATGGACGGCGCGATCACGGCGGCGCCCACGCCCTGCAGCGCCCTGGACGCCATCAGCCAGGCCGAGGACTGGGCGAAGCCGCCGGCCAGGGAGGCGAGGGTGAACAGGGCGATGCCGCCGAGGAACACCCGCCGGCGGCCCAGGATGTCCCCGATGCGCCCGCCGAGCAGCAGCAGACCGCCGAAGGCGAGCGTGTAGGAGTTGATCACCCACGACAGGTCGGTGGTGGGCAGTTCGAGGTCCTTCTGGACCTCGGGGAGCGCGACGTTCACGATCGTGGCGTCCAGCATCACCATCAGCTGGGCGACGGCGATGACGGTGAGGGCCAGGCCGCCGCCTCCCGAGGCGCCGGGCGACTTGCCCGATCCGGTTTCCGAAGCAGTTGCGGACATCTTTGGTGAACCTTCCGGGTGTGGGGGGTCAGTTCGACGCCGAGAGGCAGAACGAGTGGCCCGCCGGGTCGAGGAGGACGCGCCAGCGCTCGCCGCCGGGCTGCTCGGCCGGCACGGAGGCGCCGAGCTCGACGGCCTTCTTCTCGGCCGTGGACACGTCGTCCACGGCGAAGTCCAGGTGGAGCTGCTGCGGCACGCTCTGGCCCGGCCAGTCGGGCCTGCGGTAGTCCGCGACCCGCTGGAAGCCGATACCGGGGCCGTCCGGCACGGTCAGGCCGGCGAAGTCCGCGGTGCTGAACGCGATGTCGAAGCCGGTGAAGCGGTGGTAGAACTCGGCCAGGGCCACCGGGTCGGGGCAGTCGAGGGTGACGCCCTTGAGCTGTGCGAGCGCGGGCATGCGCGGTCCTTTCTCATACGGGGAGGAGCCCCGTGCGGGGAAGCGGGGAGACGGTCCTGCCGTCCAGCGGGAGGCTGAGCGGGGGTCACCTGGCCGACATCAGGGCCAGGAGTTCGGGGGTGTAGAGGTCGGCGACCGGGCGCAGGCCCGCCACCGTGTCGAAGTAGCGCTGGGTGAGGTCCGGGCTGGTGCGGATGGCGGAGAGCAGCGCGCGCCGCTTGTCCTTGCCCGCGGTGCTCGCCACCATCAGGGCCCCCTGGTAGGCCTCCATGAGCTGCTCGTCACGCCGGGTCCCGTACACGGCCAGGGCGTTCGTGAGCCGCTCCGGGTCGTGGAGCACGCCTGCGGTCAGCTCGACGAGCAGCTCGGACTGGAGGAAGGCGTCCCCGATTCCGCGGGCCGTCAGGGAGTCCTTGTGGTGGCCCGCGTCGCCGACCAGCACCCACCCCGGTCCGGCGGCGCGGCGGAAGTAGTTGCGCTGCTCGCCGGTTCCGCGCAGCCGCTCGAGCCGTTCGGCGTCCTTCAACTGCTCGTATATCTCAGGCGCGTTGATACGGACGCCCTCGGTGTACGAGTCGAGGGAACCGGCGCGCACCTCGTGGAAGCGGTCCTGCGGGAAGTACGCGGAGACGAGGACGGCTCCGTCGTTGGTGGGGACGGCCGAGACCCAGCCCGACTTGCCCTCGTACAGCTCGAAGTCGGTCTGGAGCCCGGCCCAGAACGTGTAGTAGGCGCAGGTCAGCCGGGGTGCCTCGTGGTACTCCTCGGCGCGCACGAGCCGGGCGACGGTGGAGCGCATGCCGTCGGCTCCGACGACCAGCGGTGCCCGTTCGGTGACGGACCGGCCACCCTCCTTGCAGGTGACGCCGACGACCCGGCCGTCCTCCTCGAGCAGGCCGGTGACCTGGCAGCCGGTGCGCAGTTCCGCGCCGGCCGCGGCCGCGTGCTCCGCCAGGATCCGGTCGAGCGTGTGCCGGCGCGGGGCGATGGCCCCGGTGATGCCCTCGACCGGGGCGGCGCAGCCTTCGACCCGTATGTCGTCGAGCTGGTAGACGGCATGGCCGAGCGTCGGGCAGCCGGTCGCGGTGAGGTCGTCGAGGACGCCCCAGCGCGCGAGGCGGGCCACGCCCGGCTGCTGGATGTAGAGGGTGGACAGGGTGTCGGAGGGGAAGCGGGCCCGGTCGAGGAGCAGGACTCGCAGGCCCGCACGGGCATACAGGAGTGCTGTGGTCGATCCGGCGCAGCGCGCCCCCACCACGATCACGTCGTACATGCCGGTATCCCCGATCTTCGCAGGTGGACTTGGCCCCGGGCACGGCGCCGCCGTGTCCTCGAAGCGCGCTCAGCGTAGGTGTGCGACCGGGCCGCGCGATGCTCAGAACTGAGCGTGCGCGGGCGCCGGCCGGAGGGTCATGCGGTGGTGGCGAAACGCCGCCGCAGCAGGGGCTTGAGCACCTTGCCGGTCACGCCGCGGGGCAGCGCGTCGACGAAGTGCCAGGTGGTGGGCACCTGGTGCGGGGCGAGGCGTTCGGCGAGGAAGGACTTGAGATCGGGCTCCTCGGGGCCGTCGAGGACGACGACGGCGGTGACGGCGTGGTGGCCGGCGCCGCCGGTCTCGGGCAGGCCGATCACCGCGGCCTCCAGGACGGCCGGGTGGTCGTACACGGACTCTTCGATCTCGATGCTGGAGACCCGGCCGGCATCGGTGTGGATGACGTCCTCGCGACGGTCGAAGAGCTGCACCTCGCCGTCCTCGGTCAGGTGGCCGAGGTCACCGGTGCACACCCAGCCGTCACGCCACTTGCTGCGGCTGAGCGACTCGTCGAGGTAGCGGCGCTTGGGTGCCGGGCAGCGCAGCCAGATCTCGCCCAGCTCGCCGGCGGGCAGCGGCTGTCCCTGGGCTCCGGCGATGCGCACCTCGGTGCCGCGGGCGGGGCGGCCCATGACCATCGGGCGCTCGGGGTCGACCGTACCCAGGATGACGGCGGGTACCGCCTCGCCCTGCGCGTAGGCGCTGTTGAGCTGGGCGCCGGGCATCATCGTGAGGAGCGCGGTGGCGATCCGCGGCGGCAGCGGCGCGGAGGCCGATCCGATCCGGGTGACGCTGGAGAGGTCATGGCGTTCGTGGGCCCGCGAGGTGACCAGCTGGATCGCCGTCCAGGGCTGGAGCATGAGGGAGCCGGCGCCGAGCCGGTCCACGAGTTCGGCCATGCGCTCCACGTTCTCGGGTTCGACCACGACCGTCGGGCCGGGGGCCGTGAGGGCGACCACGGCGCAGGTGGTCGCGCTGGAGGTGGTGCCGAGCGGCATGGGCGCCATCAGCGGGGAGCGCTCGTCGAAGTTGCGCAGCCCTTCGGGGCCGCGGCCGAAGGTCAGAACGCCGTGCGGATTGCCGAAGGCCTTGGCGGGGCCCGTGGTACCGGAGGTGTAGAGGATGTCGGCGAGGTCCTCGGTGCTGATGGAGACCTCGACGGGCGACTCGTCCCCGGTCTCGAGCGCTTCGCCCGGGGTGGTCCAGCCGGTGAAGCCGGCCGGCAGCGCGGCGCCGGCGGTGTGCAGGATGCCGGCGGCCTCGGTCTGGCCGAGGCGGCGCAGCTGCTCGGCCGTGTCCAGCTGGTCGGTGAGGTGGACCGCGGTCGCGCCGGTCTTGAGCAGGCCCAGATAGCCGATGGCGTAGTGGATCCAGTCCGACCCGGTGAACAGCAGCGCGATCCGGGTGCCGCGGCCGGCTCCCCGGGCGAGCAGATGGTGGGCCACAGCGTTGGAACGACGTTCCCAGTCACCGTAGTTCAGGCTCTGCGCACCGTCGACGATCAGCGCCGAATGGTCCGGGGTGTCGGACGCGCGGATCCGCAACAGGTCGGGGACGACAAGGTGGTTGGACTCGGTCACGAGAGCTCCTCGGAGAGCTGCGGCGGCGAGGCACCACACTCCCGGCCGGCCACAGGACGGGCAGCTGCCTGCCAAGTCGGCCCGGCAGCACGGCAGAAGCTAGGCGCCGCGCCCGGCGCCGTCTGCTCAAGGTTGCGCGTGCCCGCCGGGGCGCTCGGGTAGTTTCGACGGCCGGGGCATCTCCGCGCGCTGCGGGGTGCCTCTGTCACAGCCGTGTACAAGGGAGTTGAGGCATGGGTCACACCGCATCGGCCGAATTCGACAGCGTCTCCTGGGTGGAGCACCCCTACCTGGAACCCGAGGAAGGCCCCCGCATGGTGCGCGGCGAGGTGGGCCGGGTGTGGCGGGGCGATCTGGAGGGCGAGAGCACCGCGGTGCTCCTGATGAGCCAGTCCGCCGACGGCTCCGCGGGCTATGTGGCCAGCGAGCGTTTCGAGGGGACCCTGGGCGGGCGCAAGGGCAGCTTCGTGCTGCACCACTCCAACATCATGGGCGGGGACGCCCCGCCGGAGCCCGCGACCGGCTATGTGGTGCCGGGTTCGGGCCGGGGTGCGCTGACCGGGCTCACCGGGAAGTGCACCTGGCTGCACCGGGGCGATGAGCGCCTGTTCACGCTCGCGTACGAGATCGCCGGCTGAGCCGCGCTCCTGACGCCGGCGCCAGGAGGCGGGCTGCGGGCCTTCCGCCGAGGGGCGCTGTCGCTTCGTTCGGTCCCTCGCGTGACGTCGGTGCTCATGACCCAGTTGTGGCCATGAGCACCGACGTCGTCGGGTGGGGTGGGCCCGCGACCGCAGCCGTGGGGTCAGGCCCGCGCGCGTTCGATCCGGGTCCGGACCAGGTCGAGCAGCGCGGACGGTGCGTCCTTGAGGTAGAAGTGATCGCCCGGCAGCATGGACACCTCCGACGCGCCCGAGGTCACCTGCGACCAGGCGGTCAGCTCCCGCGTGTTCGCCTCGGGGTCCTCCCGGCCCGCGAGCGCCGTGACCGGGCAGGCCAGACGCGCGCCGGGCAGCGGCCGGTAGGTGTCGTTGAGCTCGAAGTCGGCGCGCAGACACGGCAGGAAGAGCCGGAACAGTTCGGGCTGGCCGACCACGTCGGCCGGAGTGCCGTTCATCGCGCCGACCCGTTCGAGGAAGGCCTCGTCGGGGAGTTCGGCGTACGAGCGGCGCCGGGCGGGCAGATGGGGGGCCCGCCGGCCGGAGACGAACAGATGTACCGGCGGCCGCCCCTCGGCGGTGCAGCGGCGGGCGACCTCGTAGGCGACGGCCGCTCCCATGCTGTGCCCGAAGAAGGCGAAGGGCCGGTCGAGGAACGGCGCGAGCGCCTCGTACAGCGGTGCGACCAGTTGTTCCATCGCCACGTACGGCACTTCCCCGAGCCGCCGTTCCCGGCCGGGCAGCACCACCGGGCGTACCTCGGCCAGCGGTGCGAGGGCCTGGTGCCAGCCCCGGAAGGCACTGCTGCCGCCGCCCGCGTGCGGGAAGCAGAACAGCCGCACGGGGGCCTCGGTGCCGGGCGGTGCACCGCCCAGCCAGCGGCTCGGGGGCGGCGTCACCGGGGGCGGGGAAGCCGTCGGTGGGTACGTCGTCATACCGGCCTCACACCCACTCGTAGACGCGGTGGTACTCCTCGACGCCGCGCAGCACCAGATGCCCGCCGTCCCGGATCACGCCGTGCAGCAGCGGCTTGTAGCGGGCCACGTCCACCTCGCGGCTGCGCGCGGGGACGAGGCAGCGCATGTTCTCCGTGAGCAGTTCCTCGTAATCCGCGAAGGACAGTTCGGTCCGGGACGCGAGCCGTTCACCGATCCGCATCCGGGCGAGTGCCGCCCGTGACCGCTGTCCGATGACCCCGCTGAAGAACTCCGAGGCGCAGCCCGAACCGTAGGAGAAGAGGCCGACGCGCAGCTCCCCCGCGTACGGCACGTGGTCGATGATGCTGCTCAGCGCCAGATACACCGAGCCCGAGCACAGGTTCCCGACGATGCGCGGATACGTGAGCGAGGGGGTGACCCGTGCGGTGAAGTCGGCGTCGATCTCGTCGGGCGCGGCGCGCAGGACCTCCCGCATGAGCTTGCGGTGTCCGGCCTTCACCAGGCCGGCGAAGGGAGTGTGCAGGGCGAACTGGGCGAAGTCCGTGGCCAGATCGGCCCCGGGTACCTTCGTGCGGTAGTCGGCGAAGGCGTGCGTGAAGCAGTCGAGATAGGCGAAGAGGGAGCGGTCGACATCGGCGATGTCGAAATCGGGTCCCGGGCGGGCGGAGTCGAGGGTCTCGTAGCTGTACGTGCCGAAGGCACCGACGTCGAGGGCCAGGACGTCGGGACGGTCGCCGATCAGCATGGCCGCGGCTCCGGCGCCGGTGGCGGGCTCGGCGTAGTGGGCGTTCTCGTCCACCATCGCCACGTCGGTGGCGATGACCAGGGCCTTCGCGCCCGGGGACACTCCGGAGGCGGCATAGGCGACGGCGAGCTGCAGGGCCGCGGTCGCCGCGTAACAGGCCTGTTTGACCTCGATCACGCGGCAGTGCCTGCTCAGGCCGAGGTGCTCGTGCACATAGCTGGCGATGGACTTGCTGTAGTCGACTCCGGACTCGCTGGAGGTGATGAGGAGTTCGATGCGCTCCTTGTCCTGCGCGCTCAGGGCGTCGACAAGAGGCCTGGCCGCGTTGACGGCGTGGGTGACCGGGTCCTCGCAGGGCAGGCTGACGGAGCGGGTCTCCATCATGAGGTGGCCGATGCGGGACAGATCGAGGCCGCGGCCTTCCAGGAGGGTCCGCACCGGCAGATGGGCGGCGCCGCAGTAGACGTTGAGCGCCTCGATCCCGAACCCCCGGGGGGCCTCGACGGGCTGAACGGTCATGACTGCTTCTCCTCCCACAGGAACTGGACCAGGCCGTCGACGGACGGGATCCCGCTGAACCGGGACATGTCCGCCTCGATGCCCAGTTCCTCGATCAGGGCCATGATGATCTCTACCCGGTCCACCGAGTCGGCGCCGAGCTCCTTGAGGTGCCGCCCGCCGTCGATCGCCCCGGCCGGCAGTCCGGGCAGGATCGAGGTGATCGTGCGGTGCACGAGCTCCTCGATGCCGGTACGCGTGGTCTCATGCTGCGTGGGCACGACGCTCCTCCTCCCTGCGGATCTCGAAGCTGCAGACGGCCAGGGTGCGGTCGGTGGCGAGATCCTCCACCACCAGTTCCACCAGTTCCTCGGTGGGATCGCCGGACCGGTGCCAGGGGCGGGCGCGCAGCCTGAGCGTGGAGTCGACATCGGCGTTGCCGAGGTAGCAGACCCGGGAGTCGGCCAGGGTCCGGTCGAGGAAGGAGCGGTCGCTGCGGCCGAGGCTGCGCCACAGCTGCAGCAGCGCGCCGTCGGCGATCGCGAAGTACGAGGCGAAGTAGAGCAGCCCCACGCCGTTCACGTCGCTGCTGACGTCCACGCGGTGTTCGGTGGTGAACTCCTCGCCGAGCGGGACGTATCCGGCGGTCAGCGGATCGAGGAAGCGGTGCCGGCTCCGTGCGCCGTTGCAGGCGAGGCGCGGCGAGTACGCGTCGGGCAGCCGCGGCAGCTGCGTGTGGTGGAAGTCGGCGGGCGAGGCACGGACGAGGCCGACGTTGCTGTCCGCGCGGCCGCGGGCCACCCAGCGGTTGAAGTTCTCGACGTAGAGACAGTCGGGGCGCGGCCGTTCGTAGAACTCCTCGGGTTCGAAGGAGTCCTCCGCGAACACCTCCGCATCGTGGCTGCCGGGGCCGGAGCCGATGCGGCGGATGCGGTGCAGGGTGAGCACGGACTCGCTGCCGTAGCCGAAGACCCGGGAGATCACCTCCAGGCGGTCGCCGAAGGAGATGGCCCGCGGGTGCAGGAGCCGGCCGCCGCTGCGTACGCGGTAGTAGTAGAAGGACAGATACGTGGCACGCCCTTGGGGGTCACGGGCGTTGAAGACGTCGGTGCCGCAGATCTCGCTGACGGTCTCCCAGGTCCAGTCGCCGATCCGGCCGATGAGCAGGGCGTTGGGTCCGCACATACCGGGCTGGACGGTCACCTCGCGGCGCACGGTGGCCGGGCCGGTGCGCTCGGTCCGGGCGAAGTGCCGCACCTGGGCCGGCGCCCCGGGCGCGGTGATGAGTGTCTCGGTCATGGTCAGGATCCCTTTCGTTCGGTGCGCGCGGACTCCTGTGCGGTGAGGAACTCGCGAAGAGCGCCGTGCACTTCGTCGGGGTGGGTGAGCGTGGGGAAGTGACCGGCATCCTCGATCTGGACGTACCGGGCATCGGGGATGGCGCCGTGCAGCAGATGGGCCGTCTTGAGCGGGATCACGGAGTCGTGCGCGCCCTGCACGATCAGGGTCGGTACGGAGATCTCCGGGAGCACGGCGAGCAGGTTGGGCTCCTGGGCGAAGACGTCCAGGTAGCGCAGGCCGGTCTGCGGGTCCATGCTCTCGCAGCGCAGCAGCAGCTGTTCGAAGCGGCTGCGGTCGCCGGCGCTCACCCGGTCGCCCACCGCGTCGAAGTCCTCGCCGACGACGACGGAGAGCCGGTTGACCTCACCGACGCGGTTGCCGCACTTGTACGAGCTGCACAGCAGCGTCAGCGAGGCCGTGTCCTGCGGGTGGTCGAGCGCGAAGCGCTGGGCGGTGAGCCCGCCGAAGCTGGCGCCCGCCACATGCACCGGGCCGTGCACGCCGAGCGCCCGCAGCGCCGCGTGGTGCAGTCCGGCGAGGCCGCTGAGGGTCAGCTCGGGAATCGCGGTGGTGCGGCCGACACCGGGCGCGTGCATCACGATCACGCGGTGGTCCTCGGCCAGGGCGCGGAACTGGTGCGAGAAGAGGCCAGCTCCGATGTTGAACGGGTGGATCAGGAGCAGCGGGGAACCCTGTCCCGCCTCGAAGACCTCCACCTCGCCCTCGGGCAGGGTGAGCACCCGGTGGGTGGCGCCGGCGCCCAGGTCGCGCAGCACGCCGGCGTTGTCGTCGGCCGCGCGGGAGCCGTCGCGCAGGGAGGCACGGACGTCCTGCGGCAGGGCGTCCGCCGGGTGGTAGGCGGCCGCGGCTCCGTCGGTGCCGTCCACGCGTACGAGACGTACGGGCTCCGGGGCGGTGCGGAACAGGGTGGCGAGCCGCTCGCCGATCTCCTCCGTCCGCGCCTCGCTCATCCCCACGGGCACGGCGAGCCTGATCCACGGGCGGGCCGCGGTCTCGTCCCCGGCGAGGAGCTGCGGCGCACCGCGTACACCGGTGTGCCGGAAGATCCAGGCGAGGCAGGAGGCCACCGGGTCCTCGTGGTCCGCGAAGGCCGGCAGGCCGGCGACGTCGAGGACCACGGCATGCCCGGCGGCCGGGGTCAGCACGGGTGCGCCGGCCGCGGACAGGCGCTCCCACAGGGCCGCCACGTTCTTCATCCGCAGGCGGACCTGTTCGCCGGCCCAGTCCTGGTCGGCGAGCGCGGCGGCCAGGGTCCGGCGGGCGGTGCGGCCGATCTGGTGGCCGCGCAGGGCGACCGCCTCGCGCAGCTGCCGGGCGAGGGCGGGGTCGCTGGTGGCGACGAGGCCGCCGAAGTCGAGGCCGAAGTCCTTGGACAGGCTGAGGGTGACGGCATCGGCGGTGCCCAGGATGTCCCGTGCCACCGACCAGACCTCGCGGCCGTGCTGCTCGGGCTCGTGCGCGATGACCTGGTGGGCCGCCTCGAGGATGCGGGAGGCGTCCAGGACGAGGGGCACGCCGTGGGCCTTCGCGGTCCGCCGTACGGCGCGCAGGCCGGCCAGGGCGGTCGCATAGCCGCCGCGTGCGTTGTCGCTGAGCTCGACGCAGACGAAGGCGGTACGCCCCTGATGCCGCGTCAAGGTCCGGTCGAGCGCGTCCGGATCGAGCCCGCCGCGGAGGGCCGGCCCCTCGGCCGCCGCGGGGCCGCCGGCGGGGACGGGTTCGAAGCCGTGCTCCAGGAGGGTCAGGGTCCAGGTCGGGAACAGGCTGTTGTGCGCCACGGCGCCCGGCGCGCCCGGCCAGCTGCGGCACAGGAGCGCCTCGGCGGCGCGGCCCGACTGGGTGGGGATCACGCAGTCGAAGGGCAGCCAGGGCAGGCGGAGGTCGTTCGCGGACGAGGCCGGTACCGCGTGCGCCGCGGCGGCGAGCTCCTGCAGCCGGGCGGGGACCGCGGGCAGGTCGAGTTCCGCCCAGGAGTCGGTGATCAGGTCGTGGACGACGGATTCGGTGGGCAGGGCGAGGGGGTTGTGGCCGTGGGCCGCGAGCAGCTTGTCGCGGTCGGCCGCGGAGGCGGGGGTGTCCGGGGTGCCGGTGTGTGCGGGGTGGGGCGCCGGGGTGGCTGTCGGGGACGGGGGCGCGGTCGGGGCTGGGGCCGCGGTCGGGGTCGGGGTCGGACGGCTGTACGTGGGGGGAGGTGCGGGTGCGGCCGCCGGGGGTGACGGGGGGCTGTCGGGGGTCAGCTCGCCGGGGGCCGTGGCGGCCAGGTCCGGGTTGGCGATCATCAGGATGACGTCGGAGACATCCGTACGGCTCTCGTCATCGGGCTGGCACAGGTAGATGGGTGTGTTCAGGGGGCGGAACTTGTTCTTGAACTGGTAGTTGCCCTCGTTGAAGATGCCGACCGACCGCAGCTCCTCCATGCCTTCGGCCACCGCGGCCGAGGCATTCGGGGAGTCGCCGAGCCGGACACCGAAGCTGGCGCCGAAGCTGAAGCAGGTGATGCCCTCGGGGCGCAGCGTCTCCACGATCCGCACGATCGCGTACTCGATGCCGCCCGGCGGCAGCCCCTTCGCGTAGAACTCCAGGTCGAGCAGGTACGTCGGCTCGGAGGCCAGCTTGGTGACGATCACCGCGTTGGCGAGGACGTCGTCGCGGTACGTGAGGAACATGCGGTGGCGTGCGTCGAGCCGGCCCGCACCGAGTTCGCGGCGCACCACGTCCACATACGGGTTGGTCATCTGCTTGACGGAGGCCCACTGGTCGATCAGATCGACGATGCCCGCGTCGGTCTCCGGGTCCGTGCCGACCTCGTACTCCTCGGTGCGGCAGCTGCTGTTCTTGGTGAACTTGCCGATGAGATAGCGCAGTCGCTGCATCCGGCCGCCGGTCAGCGTGAACGTGTCGAGGTTCTCCAGACGCTGGATCGCGCCGAACGGGGTGGCCGTGAGACGGCGGCCCCCGACCTCGTCCAGGTGCAGGACCGAGAGGAAGTTGGGCTTCAGGCCCTCCCGGTCGGCATACGCCAGGTACTCGGCGGCGAGGCCTGGGAAGCAGGCGGCCGAGCCGACGTAGCTCCAGGCGAAGAGCACGTCGTCGCGCCGCGAGAAGTTGAAGTAGCCGCGGCGGTCCTTGCCGAGGAAGGCGAGCGGGGCGATGTCACGGCCGGCGAGACCGCCCTCCTTGGCGTGCTCGCGGTCGAGGCTCGCGAAGAGGGCCTCCAGCTCGGGGAAGTGGGGGAGGTCGCGCTTGCGGACGATGAGGGGGCCGTCCCCCTGGTCCGCGGCGGGTGCCGCCTGCCGGGGGGCCGGCGCGGGCTGCTGCGGGGCATCGGTTCCGTCGAGGGCCGCGGCGGCCTCGGAGAGGAGGGTGAGGGTGCGCGGGCCGTGGTCGGCGAGCAGCTGCTCGGCGAGTGCGGCGGTCGTCGGGCGGTCGAACATCAGCGTCTTGCGCAGGGCGCCGAAGCGGCGCTCCAGGGCGCTGATGGTGCGCAGCATGTCGAAGGAGGTGAACCCGTCGTCGGCGAAGCTCACCCCGGCCCCGGGGACGCGGCCGACGACCCGCGTGATGACCTCGGCGAGGAGCGTGGGGGCGTCGGCGGTGCTCGCCGGCCCGGCGGCCGTGTGGGGCTCCGGTACCCGCACGGCTCGCGGGGCCGGGGCGGGCTCCGGGGCCGGGGCGGGCTCCGGGGCCGGGGCGGGCTCCGGGGCCCGGGTGGGCTCCGGGGCCCGGGCCGGCTGCGGCGGCCGGCCGGGTCGCGGCGCCTGGACGGGGTTCGGTCCCGCCGCCGGTGCGGGTTGCGGGTCGGGCGTCCGAGCCGCTCGCGCGTCCGGGGCCTGGATCCGCCGCGGGGCCGGCGCGTCGTCCGGGTGCGGCTCCGGCGTGCTCGCCGGCCGCGGGGCCGGGGTCGCGGCCGGGCCTGTCGTCCTGGCCATCTCCTCGCAGGTGCGGGCGGACAGGGCGGCGACGGAATCGCACTCGTAGAGTTCGGCCGCCTTGAGGTCGAGGCCGTAGGTCTCGTTGAGCTCCCTGACCAGCTGCATGCGGAAGATCGAGTCCAGGCCGAGGTCGGTGAAGGAGTCACCGTCCGCGATCTGGGCGCTGGGCACGTCGATGATGTCGGCGAGCGAAGTACGGATCGTCTCGGCGACGCCGCTCCGGTCGGCCGGCGAGCCGGCGGCCGGTCCCTGGCCGGCCGGAGGTTCATCGGTGCGCGACGCGCCGGGCGCCGATGCGGCGGGAGCGGGAGACGGCGCCGGGTGAGCGGCCCTCGCCGGTTCGGTCCGCGCGGACGGCTCGTCCCGCACGGGCTCCACCGCTGCGGAGGATGCCTGCTGCGGGGCGGTGTTCACCGGGGCGAGCCGCAGCGGTGTGCCCCGTCCACGGCCCGGCGTGACGTGTGGGGGCCCTGCGAGCGCGGGCACCGTGAGGGCGGCGGGTGCGGGGGCCCGTACCGGCGAGGAAGCCTCGGCCGTCGTCGGAGCGAGCGCCTGCACGGGAGCCGGCGTCCCGGCCGGGACCGGCTCCGGAGCCGATGCCCGTGCCGGAGCGGCTACCGGTGTCGGGGCCGGAGCCGGTGCCGGTACCGGAGCGGCCACCGGCGTCGGGGCCGGTGCCACCTCCGTGGGCGGCACCGGGGCCGTTGCCCGGGACGCACCGCGCGTGGTGAACCAGTACGGCGTGCCGGACCGGCGGAAGGACGGCAGGGTGAGCCGGACCGGGTGGCCCGACTGCCACAGGGCGGACCAGGCGCCGGGCGCGCCCGAGACCCAGGCCCGCGCGTTGGCCTCGGCGTCCGTGCCGAAGGTGTGGGCGGAGGCGGGGCCCGCCGTGCCGCGGTGGATGCCCGGCGCGGTGAACTCCCCGCTCGCCGCGGCCGTCAGGAGCTCCACCAGCCGCTCGCGGTCCGTACCGAGGACGGCGAGCCGTTCCGGGTACTCCTCGCGGCCCGTCTGCAGCGTCCACAGGAAGCCCGCCGGATCCGCCTCCTGCTCGTCCTTGAGGTATCCGGCGAGCCGCAGGGCGTACTCGGCGAGCGCCTCGCCGTCCGGTGCCGACAGCACCACGGCCTCCGCGCCCGGGGGCACCGCGACGGCCGGCCGTACGGCGGAACGGTGGCCTTCGAGGACGACATGCGCGTTCGTACCGCCGAAGCCGAAGGAGCTGATGCCCGCCCGGTGCACCACGGCACCGCTCTCGTCGGGCACGCCCTCCCACGTCCGGCTGCGGTCGTTGACGAAGAACGGCGTCTCGTCGAGCCGCAGATACGGGTTGAGTTCTGTGACGTGCAGCGTCGGCGGCAGCTCCCTGTGCTGCAGGCTGAGCAGCACCTTCAGGACACCCGCGATGCCCGCCGCGGCCTCCAGGTGGCCGATGTTGGTCTTCACCGATCCCAGGGCGACCGAGTCCTCGCCGGGCAGCGGGCGGCCTGTCTCCGCGTACAGCTGGGTGAAGGCCTTCTTCAGACCCTCCAGCTCCACGGGGTCACCGAGCCGCGTGCCGGTGCCGTGCGTCTCGACGTAGCTGACGGTCTCCGGGGCGATGCCCGCCCGGCGGTACGCCTCGGCGACGACGCGTGCCTGGGCCTCCGGGTTGGGCGCGGTCAGGGAGGTGGAGCGGCCGCCGTGGTTGACGGCGCTGCCGCGCAGGACGGCGAGGATCCGGTCCCCGTCCGCCTCGGCCCGGTCGAGCGGCTTGAGCAGCACGGCGCCGGTGCCCTCACCGCGTACGTACCCGTCGGCGTCCTTGTCGAAGGTCTTGCAGCGGCCGTCCGGGCTGAGCATGCCGGACTTGGTGAAGGCGCTGAACAGGCCCGCGCTCAGGGTCAGGTTGACGCCGCCGGCGATGGCGAGTTCGCATTCGCCGTCGGCCAGGGCGCGTGCCGCCCGGTGCAGGGCCACGAGGGCGCTGGAGCAGGCCGTGTCGACGGCCTCGCTCGGTCCGCGCAGATCGAGGTGGCGGGAGACGCGGTTGGCGAGGATCGCGTGGGCCAGGCCGGTGGCGGCATGCGCCTGGACCTCGCCGCCCTCGGCGCGCATCAGTTCCGCGTAGTCCGAGGTGGAGACGCCCACGAAGAGCCCGGTCGCGCTGCCCGCCAGGTCGGCCGGGCGGTGGCCGGCGTGCTCGAGCAGCTGCCAGACCGTCTCCAGGAAGAGCCGCTGCTGCGGGTCCATGAGGGCGGCCTCGGCCGGGGAGATCCGGTAGAAGGAGGCGTCGAACTCGGCGACGCGGTCCAGGAACCCGCCGCGCAGGTCCTCGAGACCGGGCTGTCCGAGGAGGTACGGACGGTCCTCGGGCACGGGCCGTACGAGATGGTCACCGGCGGAGAGGTGCCGCCAGAAGCTCTCCAGGTCGTCACAGCCCGGGAGCAGACCCGCCATGCCGATGACGGCGACGGGGCGCGCGCCGCCGGCGGCGGGAACCCGCGGCCCGGACGGGACGGACGGCGGGGTGAGCGTGTCCTGCGCGGGGGTACCGGGTGCCGCCGCCCCGGCCTGCGGGCCGGGTGCCTCGTCGGTGCCGGCCGGGGTGCCCGCGTCGGCCCCGGCGGGTGCGCTCGGCCCGGCCGGCCGCGGGTCCGCCGCCGGGCGGGCGCGTTCGGCCAGGACGCGGGCGATCTCCGGGCCGTTCTCGCGCTCCAGGTGGCGGGCGAAGTCCCGCAGGGCCGGCGCCTCGAAGAGGGCGGTCGGCAGCAGGTCGATGCCGTACTCCTCGTTCACCTCGTTGACGAGCTGGGTGAGGGAGATGGAGTCGAAGCCCACTTCGAGGAGTTCCTCGTCGAGCGGTACGTCGGAGGGGTCGACCAGGAGGAAGCCGGCGGCCGTACGCCGCAGCCCGAGCTCGATCTGCTCCACGAGGCCGTCCACGGGCCGAGGCGTCCCGGCCCCCGCTGTGCTCCGGGCCGTCGACGGGACGGCCGCGGGTCCGGACGCCACCGGCTCGGGGCCGGCCGGCTCCGCGGCGGACTCCCCCTCGGGGGCGGGGCTCTCCAGAACGGCGAAGCACGCCTCGTCCCCCGCCAGCGCCCGGCAGAACGCCCGCAACCCCTCCTCCGTGCTCAGCGGCACCATGTTCCACCGCCGGGCGAACCGGGCGCGCGCCGCCTCGTCCACGGTCATGCCGCCGTCCTCCCACAGGGGCCAGCAGACGGAGACCGTGGTGCCGGAGCGCTGCCCGTCGCGGACGCGGGTGCGGCGCAGTGCGGCGAACTCGTCGAGGAAGGCGTTGGCGCACGCGTAGTCGGCCTGGCCGAGGTTGCCCGTACGGCCGGCGAGGGACGAGAACAGGAGGAAGAAGTCGAGCGGCCGGTCGCCGACGGCGGCGTCCAGATGCACCGCGGCCGCGGCCTTGGCCCCCCACACCGCGTCGATGTCGGCCCGGGTCTTGCGGACGGCGAGCCCGTCCCGGGTGACGCCCGCGGCGTGCACGATGCCGTGCAGCGCCCCGTGGTTGCCGTGGATCTCCTCGACGAGCCGCTGCACGTCCTCGGCGCGCGAGACGTCGGCGCGGGCCCAGCGCACGCCGACCCCGTCCTTGCTCATCGCCTCGATCCGGGCGCGCGCGGAGGCGTCGGGTGCGGTACGGGAGGCCAGGACGAGGTGCAGCGGGCGGCCGTGCTCCGCCAGGTACTCGGCGATCCGCAGCCCGAGCGCGCCCGTGCCGCCGGTCACCAGGTACGTACCGCCGGGCCGCAACGGCAGATCCTGCGGCAGCCCTTCGGTGCGGGGCGTGAACGCGGCCAGGTTCAGCTGCTGCCGCCCGTCCGGCCGCAGCGCGATCTCGGCGGGCTCTTCGCCGATCGCGGCGAGCTCGACGAGCAGCCGCTCGGCCAGGTCATCGGCCGGCCGGCTCTCCTCGACGACCACCCGGCCGCCGCGGAAGCGGGGGTGCTCGACGGCGAGGGTGCGGATGACACCGCCGGCCGCCGCGTGCTCGGGCCGGGGCGTGCCGGAGGGGGACAGGTGTGCGTACAGGCCCCGTACGGTGCCGTCACCGCGCCGCGCCAGTAGCGCGGCGGTACACCACAGGAAGGGCAGGACTCCCTGCTCCAGCGGGGCGACGGCCCCCTCGGCCGGCTCGGCGGCACCGGAGATCCGCAGGACCGCGTCCGGCAGCAGCCCCCGCTCGGCCAGGGTCTCGGCCAGGCGGTGGTGCTGCTCGCGGTCGGTGAGGTCGAGGGCCCAGCCCTCCGGGGTCTCGGCGAGCCGGGTGCCCGCGCTGAGCACGAGGCAGTGGCTGCCGCGGCGCCGGGCGGCGGCCGCGAGGGCGCCGCCGAGCCCGGCGTCATCGGATATCAGCGCGAGCGTGCGCGGCGCGGGGCCCGGGACCGCCGCCGGGGCCGGTTCCCAGGTGGGCCGCAGATAGCGGACTCCGTCGGTCGGCCGCCCGTCATCGGGCGACGTGACGGATGCGTACGGTGTCACCGGTGGCACCTCCGGGTCGGCCGGCAGCCAGTGCCGGGTCCTGTCGTAGGGGTACGAGGGCAGGGGGACGCGGCGTGGCCGCGGGGCGGGCCACAGGCGGGCCCAGTCGACGCGGGTGCCGGTGGTCCACAGGCGGCCGAGGGCCGCCAGGTCGCGTGCGGCGATCAGCCGTTCCACGGCGGCTTCCCCGACGGGCTCGCCCCGGCCGCGCCGGCCGGCTTCGCCCGTGACGAGGCCGGGTGCGCTCTCGCCCCGGGCGTGCGCGCGCAGTCGCTGTTCCAGCTGGGCGGGGTTCCCGGCGCTCACGGCGAGGCGTACGGGGTGTTCATGGCGGCCGACCTGGCTGGTGAAGGCCAGCTCCTCCGGTCCGTACGCCCCCGCCCCGGCGGCCAGCCGCTCGGCGATACGCCCTGCTCGGGTACGAAGCTGCGCCTCGGTGCGGGCCGAGAGCAGGAAGAGCTGTTCTTCGTCCTCGCGCGCCGGGGCGTGCCGGGGGCGGGCCGGGTCCGGCACGTACTCCTGCAGGAGGACATGCGCGTTGGCGCCGCCGGCGCCGAAGGAGCTCACTCCGGCCGTACGCGGCAGGCTGTGCCCCTCGTCGTCCACGGGGCTCTCCCAGGGGGTGAGCTCACGCGGCATGGTGAAGGACCAGCCGTCCGTGTCGATCCGGGGGTTGGGTTCGCCCAGGTTGACGCAGGGGGTGAGCTGCTTGTGCCGTAGCTGCAGCAGGGCCTTGATGAGGCCGGCGATGCCGGCCGCGCCCTCCAGGTGCCCGATGGAGGCCTTGACGGAGCCGATGGCGCAGTCGCGCGGCGGGCGCTCTCCGAAGGCGCGGCGCAGGCCGGCGATCTCGATGGGGTCGCCGAGGGCGGTCCCGGTGCCGTGCGCCTCGATGTAGCCGAGGGTCCGCGGGTCGATCCCGCAGCCCTCGACCGCGTCCGCGACGAGCCGGGCCTGCGCGTGGGGGTTGGGCACGGTGTAACCACCGGTCCGTCCACCGGAGTTGACCGCGCTGCCCTTGATGACGCCCCAGATGTCGTCGCCGTCGGCGACCGCGTCCGCGAGCGGCTTGAGCAGCACCGCGCCGATCCCCTCGCCGGGCACGTAGCCGTCGGCCCGCTCGTCGAAGACCTTGCAGGCGCCGTCGGCGGCGAGCATGTTCAGCGAGGAGAGCGCCACCAGGTGAGCGGGGTGGAGGATCAGGTTGACGCCTCCCGCGATGGCGGTGCGGCACTCGCCGCGGCGCAGGCTCTCCACCGCGAGGTGGACAGCGGTCAGCGAGGAGGAGCAGGCGGAGTCGACGGCGAAACTGGGCCCTTGGAGATCGAAGGTGTACGAGACCCGGTTGGCCACCGACCAGTACGCCGAGTGCGCTCCGGCGAGCCGTCCCTGCGCCCACTGCGCCGCGGCCAGCCGTCCGTACGAGCCGTACATGACGCCGACGAACACTCCGGTCCTGCGTGGTGTCTCCGTCGGCTCGCCCAGCTGGCCCGTCTGTTCCAGGAGGTCCCAGCAGGTCTCCAGGAAGAGCCGCTCCTGCGGGTCGATGTCGGCGGCCTCCTTGGGAAGGATGCCGAAGAACGCCGGATCGAACTGGTCGATCCCGTCGAGGAAGCCGCCCCACCGGCCGTAGGTGCGCTGCGCTTTGCCCCGTTTGGGGTCGAAGTGGGTTCGCCAGTCCCAGCGTTCGGCGGGGACCTCGGTGATGCAGTGGGTGCCGGCGGCGAGGTTGCGCCAGAAGGCGTCGATGTCGGGGGACTGCGGGAAGCGGCCGCTGACGCCGACGACGGCTATGTCCATCGGGCCGGTGGGCGGCGTGGTCGCGTCCGGGGTGCGGGGCCGCTGCCCGGCGTGCTCCTCGGCGAGGTCCCGCGTCCGGTCCGCGGCGGGTCCGGTGCCCTGGCCGGCCAGTCCGGCGATCCGCCGGCCGTGCTTCTCCCGCAGATACGCCGCGAGCTGGGCGATCGTCAGGTTCTCGAAGAGCAGGGTGGCCGGGAGGTCGCCGAGGTCCTCCTCGAAGCGCTGGACGACGTTCTGGCCGACGAGGGAGTCGACGCCGTAGTGCTCGAACGTGGTGCGGTCGTCGAGTTCGGCCTCCTCGTACTTGAGCACTTCCGCGAAGACGCCCCGGACGTAGTCCCGTACGGCTGTCGCGGTGGGAGCCGGCTCTGTGACGGCGGCGGGGCCGGGCGGCTCGGTGGGCTCGGGTGCCGCGGTCGGCATGGCGTGCTCCTTGCGGGGGCTGGTGCCGGCGTCGATGCCGAAGCGGGTGAGTCCCTCCGGGTCCGCCTTGATCGCGAGTGCCTGGGGCAGCCCGTGGGCCAGGATGCGGTCCAGCGCGGCCATGCCTTCGGCGGGCTCGATGGAGCCGACGCCGAAGCCGGCCATCCGCTCCCGGTAGCGTGTCCCGGCCACCGCGCCGACGCTGCCCCAGTAGCCCCAGTTGACGACCTGCGCCGGAACGCCGAAGCGGTGCCTCAGCCGCAGGGCCAGGGCGTCCTCGAAGGTGCTCGCCGCGGCGTAGGCGGCCTGGCCGGGTGCGTCGACGAAGGAGATCGCCGAGGAGAACAGGGCGAGGAAGTCGAGCGGCTCGTCCCGCAGGGCCGCGCAGAACGCCTCGGCGCCCGCCGCCTTGGGGCCGAAGACCTCGTGCAGGACCGGCTCGGTCAGCTGGGCCACCGTCTTGTCGTGCAGGACGAACGCGGCGTGCACCGCTCCGTCGACCGGACCGAACCGCTCCCTGGTCCACTCGGCGACCCGGCGCATCGCCGCCGGATCCGTGGCATCGGCCTGCTGGTACACGGGGGTGGCGCCGAGCCGGGTGAGGTCGGCGAGCAGCGCCTCGATCCGCTCGTCGAGCGGGCGCCGGCCGACCAGGACGAGGCGGGCCCGCGCGTTGCGGGCGAGCGAACGGCAGACCGCGCTGCCCAGGCCGCCCGTACCGCCCAGGACGACGTAGACGCCGCCGTTACGCAGCGGAGCCGCCTTCGCCGGCGCGGTCCACGGCGCGAAGGTGCGGACGAGGCGGCGGCCTGCGCGCAGGGCCACCGGCCGGCTGTCCACGGGCTGTTCGGCGTGGATGCTCCGGGCCAGTGCGGCCGGGTCGTCCGCGGTGCGGTCGGTGCCCGGGTCGAGGCAGCCGACCGTCCAGCGCGGGAATTCGGTGTCGAGCGCGGCGCAGTAGCCGAGCAGGGCGGCGGCTCCCGGCACGATGTCGCCGACGTCCGGCGCCGTGGTGCCGGCTCCCGCCGCTGGGGCGTCCGCGGCCGCGGCCGTCTCCTGGCTCGTCCCCGTGCCGCTCCCGGCCGGGACGGCGACGGCGCCGGGCAGCACCGCGCGCAGGTCGAGGCCGTGGTGGGCGCCGTCGCGGTCGAGCACGGCGCGCACCAGGCGGTGCAGGGCGGTGAGGGCTTCGCGTGCGGAGGCCGCGTCCACCCAGGTGGATTCGGCCAGCAGGTAGACGCGGTCGGGAAGCAGGCCGGACCGGCCGACGGCCTCGGCCGCCCGGTCCCAGTCGGCCGTCAGGACGTCGGCGTCGGCGTGGAGCTCGGCCAGGGCGCCTGCCAGGTCCCGGGTGCCGGGCCCGTGGACCAGCATGACCCGGCTCGGCGGAGCGTCCACCGGCTCGGTCCGCGCCCGGTCCGCCTCCTGCCACACCGGTACGTACACCGGGAGGCCGGCGGCCGGGGCGGCGGGCAGCGGACGCAGCGTCAGCCCGTCCAGGCGTGCGACGATCCGGCCCCGGTCATCGGCGATCCTCAGCGCGAAGGTGTGTGCTCCGGTGCGTACGGCGTGGACGTGCGCCGGTCCGGTCAGCGGGCCGAGGAGCTCGGCGCGCTCCAGGGCGAAGGGCACCAGCGGGCCGTCCTCCGCGCCGGTTTGCAGCACCGCGGTGACCTGCAGCGCCGCGTCGAGCAGGGCGGCATCGGTGCCGTTCGCGGGCCAGTGGGCGGCACCCCGCTCGGCGGCCGGGGCGCTCAGGACGGCGAGTGCCTCGTCCGTGCCGTGGCGGACCTCCTGGACGAGCCGGAAGGCCGGACCGTAGCCGAGGCCGCCCGCCGCGAAGTCGCGGTAGAGCGTGGCTCCGGTGCGCAGCTCGGGGAGGGTGCGGGCGAGGAGGCCGAGGTCGATGCGGTCGGCCGTCTCCCTGCCGCACGGGGCGACCTGAGCCCGGGCGAAGGGGACGTCCGGCCGGTCGTCGGCGGTGAACTCCAGGGCGTATCGGTCCCCTTCGGCCGTCACCCCGGCCCGCACCTCGAGCTGCGCCTCGGCGTGCAGGGGGCGCAGCCAGCGCACCCCGGAGATCACGGCCGGCCCGCTGATGCCCGCGGAACGGGCGAAGCCGAGGGCGAGGGACAGGGTCGCGGTGCCGGGCAGGAGAGCCCGGTCCGCCACGTGATGGTGGGCGACCACGGGGTGCCGCGGGTCCAGTGGCCAGGTGGCGGGGCCGGCGGCCGGATCCGTCCGTACGGCGGAGTCCTCGCCGGGGCCGGTGCGGGCGGCGGGAGCCCGGGACGGCTCCGCGGTGTCGCGGGGTGCTCCGGCCGTGTCCGGTGCCGTGATCCAGTGGCGGGTCCTCGTGAACGGGTGGGCCTTCAGCGGCTCGGGCTCCGGCTCCCGGTGGGCCGGCGCGCCGGCGGCGGCCGGGGCCGCCGGGGACGGGGCCTCGGCGAGCACCACGTGCGCGTTCGTACCGCTGAAGCCGAAGCTGCTGACCGCGCCCACCCGGACCCCGTCGGGCCCGGGACGCCATGCCTCGGCGGTACGGGAGAGCCGGAGGGGGCTGTCGGTCAGGTCGATCTCGGGGTTGAGCCGCGTGAAGTGGGCCGCGGGTGGAGTCCGCCGGGCGCGCAGCGCCATGAGCAGCGCGAGCAGGCCGGAGATACCGGCCGCGGTGGTCGTGTGACCGATGGCCGCCTTCACCGAGCCGAGCACACAGTCCGTGCCGCCGGAGGCGCGCAGCACCTCGTCAAGCGCCTTGACCTCGATGGGGTCGCCCAGGTGGGTGCCCGTGCCGTGGGCCTCCAGGTAGCCGAGGTCGGCGCCGGTGATCCCCGCCTTGTGGTGCACCGAGCGGAGCAGTCGCACCTGCGAGTTGGCGCTGGGGGCGGTGATCCCGTTGGTCCGGCCGTCGCCGTTGACGCCGGTGCCGCGGATCACTCCGTGGATGCGGTCCCCGTCCTCCAGGGCCTTGCGCAGGCTCTTCAGCACGACCACGCCCACGGCTTCGCCGAGGACGATGCCATCGGCGGCCGCATCGAACGGGAGCGAGCGGCCCGTCGGCGAGAGCATGCCCGTCTTGCTGGTCCACACGTGCATACGGGGCGTCGTCATCAGTGCCACGCCGCCGGCGACCGCGGTCTCGCAGTCACCGCTGCGGATGCTCTCGCAGGCCAGGTGCACGGCCACGAGGGAGGAGGAACACGCGGTGTCCACGGCGAGGGTGGGACCGGTCAGATCGAGCAGATACGCGATCCGTGCGGCGAGGATCGAACTGCTGCTGCCGAGGAAGGCCTGGCCGGTCTCGAGCGCTCCGGCCTCTTCCAGCAGGGTCTGGTAGTCGCCCGTACCGCAGCCGACGAAGACGCCGCAGCTCCGCTTGCCCTCGGCGTCGGTGAGTCCGGCGTCCGCGAGGGCCGTCCAGGCCTCTTCGAGGAAGAGCCGCTGCTGCGGGTCCATGGCCTCGGCCTCGAGCGGCGAGAGCTGGAAGAAGCGTGCGTCGAACAGGTCCACGTCGTCGAGCAGCGCGGCCCATTTGCTGTACGAGCGGCCGGGCGCGCGGCGGTCGGGATCGTAGTACCCGTCCTCGGGCCAGCGTTCGGCCGGCACCTCACGGATCTGGGAGCGGCCGGCGAGGAGGTTCGCCCAGAAGGTGTCGAGATCGGGGGCGCCGGGGAAGCGGCCCGCGGCGCCGATGATGGCGATGGGTTCCTGGGGGGCCGCCCGGTCGGGGGCGGCGGGGGCCGGGGCGGTGGTGGCCGGGGCGGTGGTGCTCTCCTGGGTGGTGGGCGCGGTGGTCCCGTCGGCGGTGGTCCCGTCGGCGGTGGGGGCGGCGCCCTCCGGGGCCGCCGCCGGCTGCGGGTCCGGCTGCGGGTCCGGCTGCGCTTTTGGCGTGGGGAGCGCGACGAGGTGCGGCCGGGCCGGGGCGGCGGGCTGCTCGGTACGGGGCGCGGCGGACGCGGCCGGCGGCGCGAGGCGTACGCGTCCGTCCGCGGAGAACGGCTGGTGCGACGCCGGTTGCGGCGCGACCCGAGCCGGACCGGCGACGGACGCGGTCGGGGGTGGTACGGCCAGGGGCTCGGACGGCGCCGGAGCGGCGGGGTCGTCCTGCTCTCCCTCCGCGACCGCCGGCGCCGCCTCCCGGGACGCCGCGCGGTGCAGCGACCGATTCTGCGCCCGGGTCCGTGTCACGTGCTCGGCGAGCGCGGGCAGCGTCGGGAAGTCGTAGACGGCCACGGAGTCGAGCGAGAGGCCGAAGGCGCGGTTGATCTCCTTGGCCAGTTCGACCGCGCCGATGGAGTCGACGCCCATCTCGTTGAAGCTGAGCCTGCGGTCGATTTCACCGGCGTCCAGGTAGAGGACCTCGGTCAGCGTCGCGGCGATCACCGCCTCCGCCTCCGCCGAGTCCGGTTCGGGCTCCTGGACCGGTGCGGCGGCCACGACGACGGCCGGCGGCTTCGGCGCCGCAGGGGCCGCAGGGGCCGCAGGGGCCGCAGGAGCCGCGGGAGCCGCAGGGACCACAGGGGCCGCAGGGGCGGCGGGAGCCGCCCCGGATCGCTCCGGTCCTGTCCGCCCGTACTCCGCCACCTTCCCGAAGTGCGCCCGCACCCGCGCGGCCGAGTCCTCGCCGAGGACCTGCTCGTGCATCCGCACCTCACGGTCGATGACCGCGGGCAGCTCACCGAGCATCCGCCCGGCCAGCTCGCTCTTGAGCGCGGCCACCGCCTGCGGCGAGAGCTCCGCCACGGAGCGGGCGAGGGCGAGGGCCGCGGGCAGCACCTCGGCCGTGTCCCTGAACGTGACCGTGGCGCCGCGCTGCTCCAGCTCGGCACCGGCGTACGGCCGGCCGGTCAGGAGCATCTCGGTGGCCAGGGACTTCCCGAACCGCTGTTCGAGGATGTACGTCGCGCCCATGCCGGGCGTGAATCCGTACTTGAGGAAGTTGCTGCTGTACACGGCGTCCCGGGACATCACCACCATGTCCGCGTACAGACCGAAGGCGAGACCGCCGCCGGACGCGTGCCCGGAGATGGCCGCGATCACCGGCCGGCCGCAGCGCAGCAGCCCTTCGTACACGAACGGCGTGTCCGTGAACCGCGTGCGCCGCGCGGACAGGTCCTCGAGCGCCTCGGGCGTGCCGCCCATGCTGAAGACCTTGCCGGATCCGGCGAGGACGACGGCGGTGACCTCGGGGCGTGCGGCGACCTGCGCGAAGGCCCACTCCAGGCCGTGCATCAGCCCGTCGGTGAACATGTTCTGCCGATCGCCCGCGGCCATGGTGACCAGCGCGATGCCGTGTTCCAGGACCTGGAGGTCCACTTCGGAACCGGTGTACGGCTCGACGGGGGCGGCGGGCTCGCTCACCGGCGGCGCGGGAAGGGCGGGGCGCTCCTTGCCCGGCTGCCGCGCTTGGCCCGCCTGCCAGTTGCCGAGCCAGCACCGCTCCTCGCGGAACGGGTGGCCGGGCAGCGCGATGCGCCGGCCCGCCCCGACGGACCCGAGTGCGGCCCAGTCCACGTCCTCACCGGCGGCCCAGGCGGCCGCGGCCTCGTGCAGCCTTCCCTCGCGGAAGGCCGTGGCGCATCCGCCCGCTGCCGGGCCGGACGCGCCCGCGCCCGTACGGAAGAGGTCCGGGTGCGCCGGCTCCCCGGCCAGGAACCGGTCGAGCGCGGCGCACAGGGCGGAGACCGACGTGGCGACCACGGCCAGGCGTTCCGCCATCGCCGTACGCCCGACGCGCAGGGTGTGCGCCACATCGGCGAGCCGCGACGTGCCGCCCGGCCGCTCTCCCGGGTCCCCGGTCAGCTTCGCCACGATCCCGTCGACACTGTCCTCGATGCTCAGCACCGACAGGGCCGGGTGGCCGGGGCACACGTCCGCGGCCCGCTCCCGCAGGCTCAGCACATCGGTGCGCGCGAAGCCGAGGTCGGCGAGCGGTTCGGCGGGGTCGACGGCGGCGAGCGGCACCCCGAGGCACGCGGCGGCCTCCCGCAGAAGCGCCGTACGGACCCGCGCGGCGTCGGCCGGTGCGCGGTCCGGTGCGCGGTCCGGTGCGCGGTCCGGTGCGCGGTCCGGTGCCGTGCCCTCGGCCGGCGAGTGTCCCGTACGCGTGCCCGCCGCGAGGAAGTCCCGCAGGGCACGGGCACTCCCGCGCAGCGCCTCGGGGTCACGCGCGGAGAGCAGCACCAGCTCGGGGCCCTGCGCGGCGACCTCGTCCGCGGGCTCCTCGGCCCATTCCTCCACCACGAGATGCGCATTCGCGCCGCCCGCGCCGAAGGCGCTCACACCCGCCCGCCGCGGTCCGCCCCCGTCCGGCGCGGGCCAGGCCTCCAGCTCGCGCTGTACGGCGAAGGGCGTACGGGAGAAGTCGATCCTGCTGTTGGTCGTGCCGGCGTGCAGGGACGGCACCAGGGTCCGGTGCTGGAGCTGCAGCACCACCTTGGTCAGTCCGGCGATCCCGGCGGCACTCTCCAGGTGACCGATACCGGACTTGACCGAACCGATGCGGCAGCTGCCCGGCTCCCCGGGTCCGTCGGGGGCGAAGACCCGGCGCAGGCCCTCGATCTCGATCGGATCGCCGAGCGAGGTCCCCGTGCCGTGCGCCTCGATGTAGCCGACGGAGTGCGGGGAGATCCCGGCCCGCTCCAGCGCGCCGCTCACCACGGCGGCCTGCGCCGTGGGGCTGGGGACGGTGAACCCGCTGGTCCGGCCGGTGTGGTTGAGGAACCCGGCCCGCAGCACCGCGAGCACCCGGTCGCCATCGGCCCGGGCGCGCGAGAGCGGCTTCAGGAGGACGGCGCCCACGCCTTCGCCGGGGACGTAGCCGTCGCCGCCCTCCCCGAAGCTGCGGCACCGCCCGTCCGTGGACAGGAACCTGCCCTGCGCGAGCTGCAGGTACTTCTGCGGGTGGGCCGCGATGTTCACCCCGCCGGCCAGCGCGAGCTCGCACTCGCCGCGGCGCAGGCTCTCCATCGCGAGCTGGACGGCGGTCAGCGAGGAGGAGCAGGCCGTGTCGACGGCCATGCTGGGGCCGTGCAGATCGAGGACGTAGGAGACGCGGTTGGCCACGGCCGCGTGCATCGCCGTCGGTGCCACGCCGTCCGGAGCGTCCTGGACCAGCTGGTAGTGGTTCCACATCACGCCGGCGAAGACACCGACCGCCTGCTTCGAGAGCGCGGCGGGAGCGTATCCGGCGTGCTCCAGGGTGCGCCAGCAGGTCCGCAGAAAGAGCCGTTCCTGCGGGTCCATGCGCTCGGCCTCGCGCCGGGAGATCCCGAAGAAGGCGTGGTCGAAGCGGTCCGCGCCCTCCAGGAAGCCGCCCCAGCGCCCGTACGTGGTGCCGGGGGTGTCCGGATCGGCGGCGTACACGGCGTCGTGGTCCCAGCGTTCGCCGGGGACTTCGGTGACGCAGTCCCGGCCCTCGGTGAGGTTGCGCCAGTAGGCGTCCAGATCGGCGGCCCCGGGGTACTCCCCGGCGATCCCGATGACCGCGATGCCGTCCTCCTCCGGGGACGGCGTTTCGGCCGCTGCCCGCTGGACGACGGCGGCGGTCCCGCGGAGGGCGTCGAGCGGCTCGTGGTGCTCCACCGGACCGTCGGCCCGCGGGAACAACGTGTCGAGCCGGCCGGCGTCCCCGTACGCGACCGCCGTGCGGACCTGCTCGCCGGTGAGGCTCCGTTCGAGGGCGGCGATCCCCTCCGCGGTCGGCAGCGGCACGGTGCCGCTCTCGCGGCGGGACCGCTCGAGCGCGGACTCGGGGATGCGCATCCCGCCCTCCTCCCACAGCGGCCAGGCCACGGAGACGGTGCGCCCGGACCGGTCGGGGCGGGCGGCGCGCCAGGCGGCGAAGTGGTCGAGGCAGGCGTTGGCGTAGGCGTAGTCGCTCTGGCCCGGGTTGGCCACCGCGGCCGACAGCGAGGAGAAGAGGGCGAAGAAGTCCAGCTCGTCCCGGGCGGTCGCCTCGTCGAGGTGGCGTGCGCCCCAGAGCTTGGGGGCGAGCACCGATTCGAAGTCGGCGGGCCGCTTGCGGAAGTAGAGGGCGTCGCGGACGAGTCCGGCGCAGTGCAGGATCCCGTCGACGCGGCCGAAGAGATCGCGGGTGAACCGCAGCAGACGCTCGGTGTCGGCGCGCGAGGACACGTCGGCCGCCACGTGGTGCACCTCGGCTCCCGCCCGCTGCCAGTCCTCCATGCGGGCGCGCAGTCCGGCGTCCGCGGGGGTGCGGGAGCACAGGACGATACGGGCGCGGCACTGTGTGGCGAGGCGCTCGGCGAGCAGGGCGGCGAGTCCGCCGGAACCGCCCGTGATCACGTAGACCCCGTGCTCGCGGTACGGCGATCCGCTGCCGGCCGGGCTCGGCCGCGCCTCGGCCTCCGGTGACGCCTCGGCCCAGCGGCGTACGAACCGGCGGCCGGTGCTCCACCTCGCCTCCGCCTCCGGTGACGCGGCGGAGTGCGTCACCGGGGCGCAGGCGAGACCGGCTTCGGTCACGAGGGCCGCGGCGGTCTGCGCGGGCGTGTCGGTGGCGTCGACGCCGATCGCCCGGGCGCGGATCACGGGCGTCTCGGCGGTGACCGTGCGGGCGAAGGCCGCGACGGCCTCCTCCTCCACGGCCGCCGACCCGCCGCGGACGGTGTGCAGGCGCAGCAGGGCCACCGGGTGGGCGGGCGCGCTCTGCACGAGGGCGGTGGCGAGCGCCCATACGTCGAGGACGGGGCTGCTGCCGCGAGACCCGCCGTCGAGACCGCGGGCGTCGACCAGGGCGTACGGGCGCGCGTCCAGGTCGAGGCCGCCGAGCGTCCGGCGGATCCGCTCGGGGTCCGGGCCGTACGCGTCGCCCGTACCGGTGCCCGCGCCGAACGCGGGCCCCGTCGGCAGAGTGACGACCCGCCGGTCACCGGTCGCGGCGCGGACCGCCTCCGTCAGTCCGGCGTCGGCCCCCAGCAGGACGAGATCCACCGCTTCGGCCGCGTGCTCGTGCCCGGAGCGGGCCCACACCGGATGGCGGGCCAGCAGCCGCGGTGCGGCCTCGGGTGCCTCGGGTGCGGCGTCGTGCTCCGGCTCCGCACCGCCGTGCCGCTCGGAGAGGCCGGGCGCCCCGAACGTCGTCGCCAGGTACCGGGCGAGGCTGTCGACGTCCGTGTACTCGAAGAGCAGGGTGGGGTAGAGCGTGCTGCCCACCAGCTCCTCCAGCTCCTGGCCGACCTTCAGCAGCGAGACGGAGTCGAGGCCCAGCTCGTAGAAGCCGGTTGACGTGGCCACGCGGGCGGCGGGGCGGCCCAGCAGGTCACCGAGCCGGGTGCGCAGCCAGGCGGCATAGCGCTCGGCGGCGCTGTCGTCCGGCCGGCCGGTGGAGTGCGCGCCGGGGGCCGCTTCCGGTGCTGGGGCGCGCTCGGGTCCGCGCGGGCCGGCGGCTGCCGCCCCGGCGGCTCCCGGCTCGGTGGCTCCCTGCTCGGCCTCTCCCCCGGTCACGAGCCGCTGGATCAGCTCGGGGTGGCGGATCCGCTTGCAGGTGAGCCGGCGGAACTCCGCCGCGAAGCGGCCCTCCGCGTCGTACAGCACGAGGTCGCTGTCGAAGAGTTCGCCCGACTCGGAGAGTTCCTCGGGGCGGGGCACCCGCACCACGAAGCCGCCCTTCAGCGGGCGCGGTGCGCGGAAGCTCTCGATGAACATCGGGATGAACGGCCGGTCGACGGCCACCCGGGACTGGCCGTATGCCACGATCGTGGCCGCGTCCAGCTTGGCCGGGTGCAGGTGGAAGGCCTCGTCCGGGACGCCGGCCTCGCGGTCGATGTCCAGCTCGGCGAGCAGCCGCCCGCCTCCGGTGTGCAGGCTGCCGAAGCACTTCATGGCGGTGCCGTGCCGTATCTCACGGGAGCTGGTGACGGCGTACATCTCCGCCATGTCCCGGTGCTCACGCGCGCTGCGGCGCTCGGCGGCCACATCGAGGTCCGCGGGGTGCGGCAGGTCCTCGAAGTGCAGCTCGGCGCGCAGGTTCTCCGTCCAGTCCCCGGTGGCCCCGTCCGCGGCGAGCCGCCGGCTGTGGCCGGTCACCGGGCGGGGGCCGCCGGTGTCCGCGCCGATCCGCACGCGGATCTCCCGGTCCTGGCCCTCGGCGGTGGCGACGGCCTCGGTGAAGAGGATGTTGCGCAGGACCACCCGCGAAAGGTCCGCTCCCCGGTCGGCGAGGATGCGGTAAAGGATGTCCAGGAAGGTCACCCCCGGCATCACCGAGGTCTCATGGACGCGGTGGTTCTGCATGACGAAGTCGTCGTGCCGCAGGACGATGCGACAGTCGATCTCGGATTCGTTCACGGTGGCTTGCTCCTCCGTACGCGGGCCGGGTGTCGCGGCGTTCAGCGGGCTGGGCGGAAGTCGAGGGTGAGCAGGGAGGTGGACTCGGCGTGGCGACGCGCCGTGGGCTGGGGGGCGGCCGCGCGCGGCCGCGGGTCGGGCGCGGGCGGTTCCGGGGCCCCGGCGGCGGGGGTGCGCTCCAGCCAGTGGCGACGGCGGTGGAACCGCGGGGGCGGCAGCGGGGCGCGGGCGGGTGGTGTGGTGCGCAGCCGGGCGTCGAGTTCGCTGAGTACGGCGTGTGCGTTGGTGCCGCCGAGGCCGAAGGCGCTCACTCCGGCGACGCGTGGGCGGCCGTCCGTCTCCCAGGCGCGCACCTCGGTGCACGGGAAGAACGGCGAGGAGGCGAAGTCGAAGCGCGGATTGGGGCGTTCGCAGAACAGGGTCGGCGGAATCGTGCGGTGCTCGATCGCCAGGACGGCCTTGATGAGCCCGGAGATGCCGGCCGCGCTGAGCAGATGCCCGATGTTTGATTTGACGCTGCCGATGGCGCAGTAGCCGGTGCGTTCCGTGGACTCACGGAACACCTCGGTCAGGGCGCGCAGTTCCATCGGATCGCCGATCATCGTGCCGGTGCCGTGCGCCTCCACCAGGCCGATCTCCTCGGCGGTGCGTCCGCTCATCCGCAGTGCGCTGCGGATCACGCGGGACTGCGCCTCGGGGTTCGGTGTGGTGAGGCCCATGGTCCGGCCGTCGTTGTTCACGGCCACCGCGTCCACGACCGCGCGGATCCGGTCGCCGTCGGCGAGGGCCCGCGCCAGCGGCTTGAGCAGGACCAGACCGCAGCCCTCACCGGGTACGAAGCCATCGGCCGCGTGGTCGAAGGTGGCGCACCTGCCGGAGGGCGAGAGGGCGCGGGCTGCGCTGAACTCCAGGTACGGCTGCTCGTCGAGGAGGATGTCGACCCCGCCGGCCAGCGCGTACTCCGACTCGCCCGCGAGCAGGCTGCGGCAGGCGGTCTGCACCGCGACGAGCGCCGAGGAACAGGCGCTGTCCAGAACCACGTTGGGGCCGTGGAAGTCGAAGTGGTGGGCGAGCCGGGCGGCCACGAAGTTCTGGTCGCCGCCGAGGCCGGCCGGTCCGGAGCGGATCCCGGCCCGCGCGGAGTAGTGCGACATCCTGGCGCCCACGAAGACGCCCACGTCACGGCCGCGCAGCTCGGCGTCCTGGTAGCCGGCGTCGCGCAGACAGCGCACCGAGGTCTCCAGGACCAGCCGCACCGCCGGGTCCAGGCAGTCGGCCTCCTCGTCCGTGAGTCCGAAGTACGCGGCGTCGAAATCCTCGATGCCGTCGAGGAACCCGCCCCACTTGCTGACCGTACGGCCGGGGCGGTGCTCGGGGTCGTACAGCAGGCGGTGGTCCCAGCGCCCGGCGGGCACTTCGGTGACGGCGCAGTCGCCGGCGGTGAGGGCGCGCCAGAAGGCGTCGGCGGAGGGGGCTCCCGGGAAGGCGCACTCCAGGCCGATGACAGCGATCCGGGTGTCGGGGGCCGGCGCGGGACCGGGGCCGGGTGCCGGCGCGTGCGCCGTGTCCGCGGCGGCCGGGGGCACGGCGTCCACGGCGGGGGCGTCACCCGGGGCGCGCTCCCGCGCCGGCGCGTGTTCCTCGGCCGCCGTGCGGCTCGTGTCCTCGGCCGCTGTGCGGCTCGTGTCCTCGGCCGCCGTGCGGCTCGTGTCCTCGGCGGGCGCGGCGTCCCGCGGTGCGGACCGCGGTCCCCAGCCCGCGAGTTCCGCGTCCAGCCGCTCGATCGTCGGGTGCCGCAGCAGCAGCGAGGGGTCCAGATCGCGGCCGGTCGTCTCCTCGATGCGCCGCACCAGCTCCCCCAGCATCACCGACTCCACGCCGAGCTCGTCGAAGAGCGCGGTCGGATCCAGCTCGGCGAGCGGGATGCCGAGCTCCGCGGAGAACAGCTCCATCAGCCAGGACGAAGGGCCGGAAGGCGATACGGACACGGGCTGTTCCTCCTCCGCCGCGGCGGTCGGCACCTCGGTGGTCCGGCCCTGTACCGGGTCGAGGATCCGGTCGGGATCGAATCCGTCCAGCGGCGATACGGGCACGATCTGGGCCACCTCGTTGCCGGGCCGCTGCGCCAGGACGAGGACCTGCTCCAGTACGTGCAGGGCCTCGGCGTTGTCCAGTGAGCCGAGCCCGGCCGGGGCGCAGGCATCGGCGTGCCGCACGCCCATGCCGGCCTCACGCCAGCTGGGCCAGTTCACCGAGCAGTACGCGGTGTGCCCGGTGCGCGTCCGATGCCCGGCGAAGAGGTCGAGCCAGGTGTTGGCGGCCGCGTAGTCGCTCACGCCCACGCCGAGCCGCGGCACCAGGCCGGCGGCCGAGGAGGCCAGGACGAAGAACGAGAGCGGGTCCTGCTCGCAGGCCTCGGCCAGCGCGCGCGCCCCGTCGGTCTTCGGTCCGAAGGCCGCTCGCAGCTCCTCGGGGCTCTTGTGGACGAAGGACGGCCGGCCTCCCGAGGGCACGCCCGCGCAGTGGATCACGCCACGCAGGTCGCCGAGACCCCTGCGTACGGAGTCCAGGAACCGGTCGAGGGCCGCGCGGTCCGTCAGGGAACCGCCGTACACCAGGACCTGTGCCCCGGCCCGTTCGAGTGCGCGGACCTGGTCGACCAGGCCGGCCGTGGCCCCGGCCCGGTCCGCGCCCGTCCACAGGTGGCGTGCGGGCAGCTCGCGGGTGCCGAGCAGGGCCAGCTTGCGTGCTCCGCGCTCCACCAGGCGCCGGGCTGTCAGGGCTCCGACGGCTCCGGTGCCGCCGCTGATCACGTAGACGCCCTGCGGGTCGAGCCGCAGCGGGCCGGCCTCGGGGGCGGCGAGGGGTTCGAGGCGGGGGCGCAGGCGCCGGCCCTCGCGCAGGGCGAGCTCGGGGTGGCCGTGCGCGTTCGTGTACTCCTCGGCGATCAGGTCCGCGGCGGCGCACGGGCGTTCGGCGGGAAGGTCGAGGTCGAGGACGGTGGCGCGGACCTTGCGGTGTTCCGCGCCCAGCATGCGTACGAAGGCGGCCTGCTCGGCTCCCGCGAGGGTGCTTTCGCCGGTGGCGGGACCGGTGAGGCCGCGGGTGGCGAGCACGATCCGCAGCTCGGCGCCCGGGCGGCGGGCGATCAGCCGCTGCAGGGCCACGATCCGCGCGGTCCACGGAACGGCATCCGGGCCGGGGACGGCCAGGTCGCACAGGTCGACGAGGCCGCGCAGGTCCGCATGCCGGTCGAGGAGCTGGTCGAGCACCTCGGCCGCGCTCCGGTCGTCGTAGAAACCGGGGGTGCGTCCTTCCGGTGCTCCGCCTTCCAGGACGAGCCGGACGTCGGCGGTCCCGAGCCGCTCGGCCAGCGCGTGCGCCGTGGCCTCGGTCTCCGCCCGGTACAGGCAGACGACGACTCCTTCGGCGTGGCCCGCGGCCGGCGCGGGGGCGGTCACCCAGGTCTTGCGGTGGAGCTCGATCCGGGCAGCCGGTGCTTCCTCGGGTACGGAGGCGGGCTCGGCGGCCCCGGCGGACCGGGAGAGCGCGGCGGACTCGACGGGCTCCACGGGCTCGACGGGCTCGGCCACTGCGGCGGGCTCGGCGGTCGTGGCGGGCTCGGCGGTCGTGGTGGGCGGGGCGGGCAGCCAGTAGCGGCCTTCCGCGAACGGGTAGGACGGCAGCGAGACGAGCCGACCCGGGCAGCTGCGGGCGAGCGCGTCCCAGTCGACCCGGCCTCCCGTGACCCAGTGCCTCCCCAGCTCGTCCAGCGAGGCCCGGTCCGCGGAGGGGAGTTCGGGGCCCGCCGCACCGGCCGGGGCACGGCCACGCAGCACTCCGCCTCGCACGCCCTCGGTGAACTCCTTCAGGACAGCGCGCAGTTCGGCGGTGGTGGACGCCACGACGGCGAGCCGCTCGCGCTGCTCCTCGCGGCCCGTCCGCAGCGTGTACGCGACGTCGGCGAGCGCCGTGTCCGGGGTGAGGCGATCGGCGAGCCGGCCGGCCAGCGCGGTCAGCCGCTGCTCGTCGTGGGCCGACAGCACCACGAGACGCGGACCGGGAGCGTCGACGGCGGGCTCGGCCGCGACGTACTCCTCCAGGACCACATGGGCACCCGCGCCTCCCGCCCCGAAGGAGCTGACGCCGGCGCGGCGCGGGCCACCGCCCGGCGGGGCGGGCCAGGGAGCCGACTCGCGCTGCACCCAAAACGGGCTGCGCGCCCAGTCGATGTTCGGGTTGAGCTGCTCCGCGTGCAGCGAGGCCGCGAAGCGGCGGTGCCTCAGCTGCAGCAGCACCTTGGTCAGACCGGCGATCCCGGCCGCGCCCTCCAGATGCCCGATCTGGGACTTCACGCTCCCGAGGGCACAGGAGCCGTACGGCGCGTCGCCGAACGCCCGGACCAGGCCGTCGATCTCGACCGGATCGCCCAGCTCCGTCCCCGTACCGTGTGCTTCGAGGTAGCCGAGGGACTCCGGTGCCACGCCCGCGCGGCGCAGCGCGGTGGCGACCAGGTCGCCCTGGGAGACGGGGGTCGGCACCATGTAGCCGTTGCTCCGGCCGCCGTGGTTGACGGCCGTGCCGCGGATCACCGCGTGGACGCGGTCCCCGTCGGCGATCGCCCGGGCCAGTGGCTTGAGCAGCACCGCGCCCACCCCTTCACCGGGCACGAAGCCCTCGCCGTCCGCGCCGAAGCTGCGGCAGCGGTGATCGCCGGACGCCATGTGCAGACGGGCCTGCTGCCGGTACTTGTGCGGGTGCAGGGAGAGGTTCACACCGCCCGCGAGGGCCACCTCGCACTCCTCGCGGCGCAGGCTCTCCACCGCCAGATGGACGGCGGTCAGGGACGAGGAGCACATGGTGTCCACGGCCATGCTGGGACCGGTCAGACCGAAGACGTACGAGACGCGGTTGGCGATGCCCGCGGGGCAGGCCCCCGCGTCGTCCGCGCCGCCGGTGAGGGCGGCGCGCTCGACGGCCAGGTAGGGGTACTCGTTGTACATGGTGCCGACGAACACGCCCACCCGCGCGTGGTGCCGGCGCTGCAGCCTGTCGCGGGAGTAGCCCGCGTCCTCCAGGGCCTCCCAGGTGACTTCGAGGAACTGGCGCTCCTGGGGATCCATCAGAGCCGCGTCGCGCGGGGTGATGCGGAACAGGAGCGGGTCGAAGCGGTCCACGTCGTCGAGGAAGCCACCCCACATCAGGTCCTCGGGCCAGCCGGGCCAGCGCCGCTCCTCGGGGAACGGCCGCACGCAGTCGCGGCCCCGGTCGAGGTTCTGCCAGAAGGTGTCCAGGTCGGGGGCCTGGGGATAGCGGCCGGCCACGCCGATGACGGCGATGGGGGCGGCGTCCCGGGGGGCGTCGGCGGCGTCCTGCTCGCCGGAGGTGCCGGGCGCGTGGAGGGCATGGGCGGGTGGTTCCGCCTCACCCGTGGCGTGCTGGGGCGCCTCGTCCTCCGGTGTGGGCCGGCCGGCTCCCCGTGCGGTGGGCGTGTCCGACGGGGCGGGCGTCGCCGGTGTGGCGTTCGTCCACGGGGCGTCGGCCCGGTGCTCCAGTTCGGCCGCGATCGAGGCGAGATCGCCGTGGGCGTAGCACAGCGTTCGCGGGACGCGTTCGGTGAAGTCCTGCTCCAGGCGGTTGTTCAGCCGGGCCACCACGTACGAGCTGAGGCCGTACCGCTCCAGCGGCGTGTGCGCGTCCAGATCCTCCCGGGCGATCCCGGAGGCCTCGGCATAGGCGCCGAGGATGTACTCCACGGCGGCCTGTCCGGCTCGGTGGTCCGGGGCGGGCTCGCCGCCCCCCTCGTCCGTCCGGACAGGACTTCCGGAGGCCCTCACCGCCACCGCGGGCCGTGCCACCGGCCGCCCCGCCCGCGGGGGCAGCGGCAGTCCGATCCTGCGGGCCTGCGGACCCCAGGCCGCAGGCCAGTCCACGGTGTGCCCTGCCGTCCACAGCGTGACCGCGGCGTCGAGCGGCTGCGGTGCGCACGCGGCCCCTTCGCGCTCCGCACCCGTGCCCACGGTGAGCGCCGGGTGCGGCTCCCCCGCGAGGAAGGCGTCGAGCGCGTCGGTGAGTTCGGCGAAGTCGCGGCAGAGCACGGCGAGCCGGTACGGCAGGGCTCGGCGCCCGGTCTGCAGGGTGAACGCGACGTGTGCCAGGCGCGGCGGCTCCTGCGCCGCGGCCCACTCGGCCGTACGTCCCCGCAGCGCGCGGGCGGCCTCGGCCAGCTCCCGCTCGCTCGCACCGGAGAGGATCACCGCCTGCCGCAGGGGCTTGGGGTGCGGGCGGCAGCAGGGCGAGGCCGGATCGGCGGCACGCACCACCGCGTGGGCGTAGGAGCCACCGGCACCGACGGCGTTGACCAGCGCCCGGCGCGGGGCCCCGCCCTCGGGGGCGGGCCAGTGCCGCGCGCGGTCCACGATGCCGACCGGCAGCTCCTCCCAGTCGATCAGGGGGGTGCGCTCGGCGGCGAGCAGGGTGGGGGCGAACTCCTCGTGTTCGAGCTGGAGCAGCACCTTGATGAGCTGGGAGAGCCCCGAGGCCGCCTCCAGATGTCCGAGGTTGGGCTTCACCGTGCCGGCCCGCAGCCCGCTCCCCGCGAACACCGCGGCGAGCGCCTCGAGTTCGGCCGCGTCGGACAGGGCGGCGCCGGCGGCGGCGCACTCCGCGTAGCCGACGTCAGCGGGTTCGAGGCCCGCGGTGTGCAGCATCCGCTGCAGCGAGTCGGCGAGCCGGCCGGCATCGGGGGTGCCGAACCGTGCGGTGCGGCCCGGGTGCCCGGCCGCGGTGGCCTCCACCACGCCGCGGACCCGGTCGCGGTGGGCGGCATCGGCTCGCCGCAGCAGGATCGCGGCCGCGCCCTCGCCCGGCGCCCAGCCTGCGGCCTCCTCACCGAGGACCCTCGGATCGCCGTCCGTCGCGAGGAGGCCGGACTCGGCGAGCAGGCTCAGGTGGTACGGGTGGGAGACCACGTTCGCGGCGGCGACGACCGCCGCATCGCATTCCCCGCGGCGCAGGCTCTCGGCGGCGAGGTGCAGGACCGTGAGCGAGGAGGAGCAGGAGGTGTTGACGGCCAGGCTGGGGCCGTCGAAGTCGAAGACGTGGGAGATGCGGTTGGGGATGTCCGCCGCGAGCGCCGCGATACGGGCCCGGCCGCCGCCGGACCACTCATCGCTGCCCGCGATCTGGTGGTCCTGCCACATGACGCCGACGAACACACCGACCCGGCCGGCCTCACGGCGCAGGGACTGCGCGGTGTGCCCGGCATCGTCGAGGCTGTCCGCCACGGCGTGCAGCAGAAGCCGCAGTTGCGGGTCGAGCGTCTCGGCCTCGGCGGGCGAGACGCCGAAGCGCAGCCCGTCGAAGGTGGCCGTGTCGTCGAGATAGCCCCCGGGCGGGGCCTCGCCGAGCTCGGCCGCCCGGTGCGCGGGCACCGCGCCGATGGCGCTCCGGCCCGCCCGCAGGTTGCGCCACAGCTGCTCGGGGGTGTCGGCGCCCGGCAGCCGGCAGCCGATTCCGAGGACGGCGGCGGCTGTGGTGGCCGAAGGGCGGGTGACGGTCCGCGCCACCGGGACGGTCGCGGCGTCGGGGCCCGCCGCGGCGCCCTGGGGGGCGGGGTCGGCATGGCCGGCAGCGGTGTCCTCGGGGGAGGCCCCCGCCCAAAGCGCGCGGGACACGTACGGCAGGGCGGGCGCGTCCGGCCCCTCGGGCTGCGGCTCGACGGAGCCGGCGAGGAAGGAGTGCAGGAAGACATGCCCCTCGTCGAGGCCGAACTGGTCGCGGACGGTCTCGAAGGCGAGGGTGCCGATGGGGCAGAGGCCGATCCCGGCCGTGGCCTGGCCCGACATCAGGAGCTGGCCCATGTAGCCCGCTTCCAGGTGCATGAAGTGCTCGGCGGCCTCCTGGTACAGCGGGGTGATCCCGTGGCGCTGGCCGACGAGGTAGATGCCGAGCCCGGCCCGGTCGAAGACCGGCCTGTTGTAGTAGAAGTGGATCGACCGGTCGATCTGCGGCGCGGCGTTGACCAGGTGCAGGGCGTGCTCGCGCGGGTGGTGGTAGTAGACGCCCTCGGCCAGGCCGTCGACCGCGCCGGGCTTGACGTGGACGTAGACCTGGACCGCGTACGTCTCCCCCGCCGAGGGGTAGAGGAAGGTCTCACGGCCTCCCGTCCGCGCCTCTGCGAGGAGTTCGAGGAGCCGGGCCAGCGAGGCGCGGTCCAGCGGCCGGTCGAGGAACTCGCGCCTGCTGGAACGCCGTGTGTAGTACTCGGGCGCGATGCCGGTGCGCGGCAGGGGCAGGATCCGCTCCCCGGGGCCGCTTCGGCGCAGGTTCCAGGCGGCGCGCTTGAAGGCATCGCGCTCCTCGGGGGAGAAGAAGTCCACGGGGCCGGGGGTGTGCGCGCCCCGCCCGGCCGCGTCGGCCCCGGTCGCCTCGGCCCCGGTCGCCTCGGCCCCGTCCGCGGACGGCTCCAGGCCGTGTGCCGCGGCCGCGGGAGTGCCGTCCGCCGCGGCGCCCGCCCGGACATCGGTCTCCGCGTCCACCCGTCCATCGGTCTCCGCGTCCACCCGTACGCCGGCATCCGCCGCCGCCCGTACGTCCGTGGCCGGTTGCGTACCCGAGTCCTGCCCGCTGCTGCCGCCCGCCGCGGGCGCCGGATCCGTCCCACCCGACAGGAACCGTGCGATTCCGGCCGGAGTGGGCGCCGAGACCAGCGCGCCGACGGGAACCCGCCGGCCGAACCGCCGCTTGAGCGCGGCGGACAGCCGCACCATGGTGAAGGAGGTCGCTCCGGCGTCCCACAGGTCCGCCCGGGCGTCGAGCCGTTCCACGCCCAGGACCTGGGCGACGATGCCCGCGACGTCCTCGGCGTCCACCGCGGCGCTCGCTTCCTCGTCCGCCGCCGTCGTCACCACCGGGGCCGTGCGGCCCTCCGGAGCTTCCGGCAGGACGGGCGACGCGGGCCGCGGCTCCGGCGGCACCATGGCGTCCGCCGGGGCGGGCCACGGGAGGCCGGCGCGGTCGAGCTTGCCGTTCGGCGTGGCCGGGAACGACGGCAGATACACGATGGCGTTCGGAACCATGTACGGCGCGAGTGTCTCGGCGGCATGGCGGCGCAGGCCGGCGGCGGTGGGCGGGTGCTCGCGGTCCGCCACCACGTACGCGACGAGTCTGCGGTCGCCCCCGTCCGGCTGGGCGAGCACCACCACGTCCCGTACGCCCGCGTGGCCGCGCAGCCGGTGCTCGATCTCGCCGAGTTCGACGCGGAAGCCACGCACCTTGACCTGATGGTCCGTGCGCCCGAGGATCCGCAGCGTCCCGTCCGGCTGCCAGGCCGCACGGTCGCCCGTGCGGTACATCCGCTCGCCCGGCTCCGCGGCGAAGGGATCGGGCAGGAAGCGCTCCTCGGTCAGCCGGGGACTGCCCACGAAGCCTTCGGCCAGGCAGAGGCCCGCCGTGTACAGCTCGCCCTCGGTCCCGACGGGACAGGGCCGGAGCGAATCGTCGAGAACGTAGTGCCGCGTGTTGTCGATGGGTCTGCCGTACGGGATGCTGCGCCAGGTCGGATCCACCGCGCCGACCGGGTGCCAGACCGACCAGACCGTGGTCTCGGTGGGACCCCCGAGGCTGATGACCTCCGCGGCCGGGAAGGCCGCACGCACCCGGTCGGGCAGCGGGAGCGGGATGAAGTCCCCACTGAGGAACACCCTGCGCAGTCGCTCCGCGCCCGGGTGGCCGGAGCACTTCTCGAAGTGCTCGGCGACCTGGGCGAGCGTGGTGGGCGCCGAGTTCCAGAAGGTGACCGGCTCGCCGAGCAGGACATCGAGCAGCAGCTCGGGATCGCGCTGCTCCTCCTCGTCGGCGACATAGAGCCCGCCGCCGCGGCCGAGCACACCGAAGAGATCGAAGACGGAGAGGTCGAAGCCGAGCGAGGTGACGGCCAGACCGACGTCGTCCGGACCGAAGTCGAAGGTGCGGTGCGCCCAGGCGAGCAGATTGCGCACGGCCCGATGCGGCACCGCCACCCCCTTGGGGGTGCCGGTGCTGCCGGAGGTGAACAGGACGTACGCGATGTCCGACCCGTCCACGGCAGGCGCGGGAACCGCCGCGTCCGCGTCCGTGCCCTCGTCGAGTCCGTCGACGTCCAGGAAGGTCACGCCGCTCGGCGCCTCCCACCCCTCGGAGTCCGAGGTGCTCAGGACCAGTGAGGCGCCCCCGAGCCGGAGGATCTCGGCGGCGCGTCCGGCGGGCAGCCAGGGCTCCACGGGCACATAGGCGGCGCCGGCCTTGAGCACGCCGTACACCGCGGCGACCATGGCGGGGCCGCGGCGGATCCGCACGCCCACGGCGCTCCCGGCCCCCGCGTGTCCGCGGGCGCGCACCTGGTGCGCGATCCGGTTCGCGTACCGGTCGAGCTCGGCGAAGGTCATCGCACCGCCGTCCCGCCAGCGCAGCGCCACGGCCTGCGGGTTGGACCGCGCCTGCTCCTCGAGCAGCAGGTGCAGCGAGCCGGCCTCCGCGAGCGGAACCTCGGTGTCGTTCCACGTACGCAGCACCAACTCGCTTTCAGCTGAGCCCAGTCGATCTGCGGGGGAGGCGCCGAGCTCGTCGGTGACGGCGGTGACGGCCCGCTCGAAGCGGGCGAAGAGGCGGTCGAGGAGCTCCTCGGAGAGGTCGGCCGTGACGACGTCCCAGCAGTACCGCAGCTCGTCCCCCTCGATCACCGAGATGCAGTCGAGCGAACACCCCGGAGTGCTGGTCAGCCACGGGCCCCGGCGTACGCCTTCGGGCAACGGGTACGCCGTCATGTCGACGGCGCCCGTGTAGACGACCGGATACGGCAGTTCACTCCGGTCCGCCTCGGCGGGTCCACGCCGGCGCAGCTCGGCGAGCGCCCCGCCCGGGGCCGCGGCCAGGTCGCGGCGGGCGAGATCCCGGTAGTGGGCGGCCCGCCGCAGAAGCGGCAGGCCGGAGTCGGCGGCCGCCATCCAGGTGAGCAGCGAGTGCTCGCCCGGCCGTGCGGGCTCCGGCTCCTTCGGCCAGAGCACGACGGCCAGGGCGTACGGGTCCCGGCAGACCTCGGCCAGGGCCTCGTCGAGGCAGGCGAGCAGCAGATGGTCGGCGTGCAGGCCCTCGCGGGCGGCCAGCGCGGAGAGGCGGCGCCAGCCGCCGAGGGTCCCGGAGCGGCGCACCACGCGCCGCGCGCCGCCAGGGCCCGGCGGCAGCGCGGGACCCGCCGGCAGGTCGGCGAGGCGCTCCTTCCAGTACGCGCCGGCCCCCTCCGTACCGCTCGGGGTGTGGACGGCCACGGGCCGGGCCGTCGCGGCGGGATCGGCGTACAGGCGCAGAAGTTCGCGGAAGAGGCGGTGGATGCTGGGCGCGTCGGCGAGGACGAGATCGAAGGCGCAGTGGACGGTGGACACCCGGTCCGTATCGCGCGTCACCCGCAGATCGAAGTGGGGCGGGCGGCCGATGGCGAAGGGGCGGCCGGTCATCTCCTCCCGGATCGCCTCCCGTACCGCCTCCGCGTCGCTGTTGCCGCGCAGGTCGATGACGGGGAGGTGCCGGCGCGCGGGCGGCTCGTCGCGTATCTCCAGGAGGCCATCGGCTCCGATGCCGGTGCGCAGCACCTCGTAGCCCTCGGCGAGGCGCGTCATGGCCCGCGCGAGCCGGTCGGTGTCGAGGTCGTCGACATGGAAGCTCTGGTAGCACTGACAGCCCTGCGCCGTCTCCGTATCGGCCTGGCCGGCGAAGCGGGCCACGATGTAGGCCTGCTGCACCTCGCCCGGGGCCCGTCGCTCGGCCGGTTCGGTCGCGCAGACGGCGAGCCGGTTGGCGAAGTCCGCGAAGGCGGTCTCCGCCGCGCCGGGCGCGAACCGGTCCTCGACGACGTCCCAGCGGAAGCGCAGACCGCCGTCCTGCTCCCACATCTGGTGGTCGAGGGCGACCCCGGAGGTCCGGCTCACCCCGTAGGTGATGTCCGCGCCGAAGCCGCCGGCGACCCCCTCGCCCGGGCCGACGCCGAGCAGGCTGGTGAAGACCACCTCGGGGGCGGGCGGCTGGACGCCCGTGCGGGCCCGCAGCTCACGCAGCACCTCGATGCCGGAGACCCCGCCGTGACGCAGCGCCTCCCACAGCTGTTCGTGCAGGTCCTGTGCCGTCTCGTCGAGCGGCTGGCCCGGGGTGGGATCGGCCACCAGCAGGGCCGTGGACGTGAACGGGCCGACGAGGTGGTCGGCTTCGGCGCCGAGCCGGGGGCGGTCGCTGGTCGTGACGGCGAGCGAGAAGGGGAGGTGCGCGCCGTGGTGGGCCAGCGTCTCCGTGAACACGGCGAGGACGAGCGAGGTCGGCGAGACCTCCGACCGCGCGGCCAGGGCCGTGAGTTCCGCCCACTGCGCGGCGTCGAGCCCGGCGTCCAGGGGGCGGCGGCGCGGGGCGCGCGGGCTCGGGCCCTGCGCGCGGACGAGGGAGGGCCCCGGCGGAAGCTGGGCCAGTGCGGCAGCCCAGTGGTCGAGGTCCGCGCGGTGGCCGGAGCCGGTGCGCCGGGCGGCGAGCTCGAGGACGCAGTCGCGGACCGTGGTGGCCGCCTCCGGCAGGGTCCGGTCCGGGTCCTCGTACAGCTGACGCCACTGCTGCAGGAGCAGGGCGTAGCCGTGGGCGTCGGTCAGGAGGGTGTCGAGGCCGAGGTGCACGATGCCGGCGCCGTCCGGACCGCGGGTGACCTCCACGGCGCCCATCGGCCAGGTGCCGGGCAGGTGGTTGCGGTGGGACATCCGGGCGCGGACCGCCGCGACATGCTCCTCGTACGTCCCCGTGTCGGCCTCGGTGAGGTCGTGGACGGGCACGTCCCAGCGGGAGGGGCCCCGGCGTACCCGCTGGGTGCCTTCCTCGTCGATGACGGTACGGAGCATGGCGTGGTGGTCCACCAGCCGTTGCCAGGCGGCGGTGAGCCGGGGGGCGTCGAGGCCGGGAACGGTCAGCTCGCGGTACAGGTGGCAGCCGCCGGGGTCGGCGGAGGTCTCCTCGTCCTTGGCCACGAGGTAGGCCTGCTGCAGGGGGGTCAGCGGGAAGGGCTCGTGGCGTCGCGGGTCCACGACGGCGGTGTCCCGCTCGGCGTCCGCGGTGGCGGCCGGGTCCGCGGTCCGGGCCGGCCCGGTGGCCGTCTGCGTGCCCTCGCCCGTGGTCCCCGGCGAGTCCGCGGTCCCGTTCGCGCCGATGGGGCCCGTCTCCGCCGCCTCCGGCCGCTCCGCCGCCACCCGCGCCGCGAGCGCGTCGAGCGTGGCACCGCCCAGCCACTGCGGAGGCAGATCGACGCCGAAGCCGCGCTTCAGCTCGACCCAGAGCCGGGTCGTCTGCAGGGAGCCGAAGCCGAGGTCCCGCAATGGGGAGTCCGGTCCGTCCACGGGCAGCTCCGGAACGATGTCCGTCAGCAGACCCCTCAGCACCGACCTGAGCTCTCCGCTGTTCCGCCCGGCCGTCTCCGTGGGCCGCTCCAAGGTCTCGCTCATCGCCTTTCACCTGTTCTGTGTAGGGAAGTGAGGGAACGGCCGCACGGGGGCGGCGGATCCTGCCGGGGTGTGCGCTCAGCCCGCTGCCGGGAGCGGGCTCCCCGTCCGGGCCAGGAAGTCGACGGCGAGCGCGCCGACCGCGCCGTCCATCGTGAACAGCGAGAGGTGGTCGCCGTGCGGCTCCACCCTGAGCTCGGCCGCGGGCAGCCGCGCCGCGACCCAGCGGGAGCCCGCCGGATCGGCGGTGCTGTCGTCCTCGCTGGTGACCACGAGCGCGGGCTGCGACACGCCGGCGAGCATGCCGCGTACGTCGATATCGGTGATCGGGCCGTTGACCCTGCAGTAGCGGTAGAACAGTTCGGGTGTCGCGTAGGGGTAGAGCACCAGGTGCGCCATCCCGGCCGACAGGCTGGAGAGCATCGTCTGCACGAAGACGGACTGCACCCCGGCGGCCGTGGCCCGGTCGCTCGCCGCCATCGCCATCAGCGCCTGCATGTTGCGGTGGTGATCGGCCTTGGGACAGTCCTCGCCCAGTTCGTAGGCGCCGTGCCAGAGGCTGAGCGAGCTGACCCGCTCCGGCCGGGCGGCAGCCGCGGCGAGGGCGATGACGCTGCCCCCGCAGAACCCCATGACATGGGCGTTGTCGATGCCGCAGTGGTCCATCACCGCGAAGAGGTCCGCGGCCTGCGCGTCCGTGTCGTGGCCCAGGGCGTCGAACTCCTCCACGGCGCCGAAGAGTCCGCGGCTCTCCCAGGTGACCACGTGGTGATCACGGGAAAGGAGCTCGATCCAGGGCTCGCACAGTTCGGCGGGCATCCCGCAGGCGGAGGCCAGCACCACCGCGGGCCGGCCGGGCTCGCCCGCCTCGTACACCGGCAGTGCGGCCCCGTCGAAGGAGAGGGCGTCGGTGGGGCGGCGGTGGCGGCCGAAGCTCTCGGCCGCCACCTTCGCCGCGGCCTTGCGGGCCTCGGTCACCACGGCGGCCCTGTCCCCGGCCGCGATCGGACCGAGGACCGCGAGCCGGCCCTCGAGGTCGAGGTGCTCGGCCATCACCCGCTCGAAGACGCCCTCCACGTCGGTGCCCGGGACGAAGTCCATTCCGGGCACGTCCAGTTCGGCCGCGACCGCGGCGAGCAGGGCCGCCGCGGATTCGGCGGCCTCACCGGCCCGCAGGCCGGTGGGGAGCCGGCTCGCGGCTCCCCGTGCCTGCGCCAGGGGACGGAGGGAGAGCATCGCGCGGGCGATATCCGTCACCGCCCTTCCCGCCTCGTCACTCAGCATGTCCGCAGTCCTCACTCTCTTCGCCGGGCAGGGAGCAGAGCCGGTCAGGGGGTACGGACCGGTCAGGAAGTACCGACCGGTCAGGGGGTACGGAAGGGGTGTCCCGTGGTGGTCTCGGTGACCAGGCGGTTGTGCGGCTGGGCGGTGCCGGACACCAGCACGGAGCCGTACCGCTCGAGCGAGACGGAGCCGCCGTACTCGTCGATCACGTCGGTGCCGGGATAGACCTGGACGGCGGTCGGGACATAGCGTCCGGCGAAGCCGAGCCGCATCTCCTGGGTGCGTCCGGCGTGCGGCAGCGAGGCGTGCATCAGCGTGGACCAGAACATGATCGCCTCGCCGGGGCGCATCACCATGGAGACCGCGTCCGACTCCTGCGGCTTCCAGTCCGGGTCGATCTGCAGCTCGCGGTAGTCGTATCCGAAGAAGCCGCGGCGGACGCCTTCCTTGTCCTCCTGGTTGATGCTCTCCGGGCGGTACTCCATGCGCTTGGTCTCGTCGTAGCGCATCCGCTCATGGGTGCCCGGGATGAACTGCAGACAGCCGGTCTCCTCGTTGGCCTCGGTGAAGGCCGTCCAGACCGTGATGGTGCCGCCGAACTCCTTGACCTCGTCGGGCCAGACGATCTGCGGCTTGCCGGAGGCGTTGGCGAAGGTGTCCGCCTGGTGCCAGTCGGTGCCCTCGTCGCCGGGGTACTTGGGGAAGAACTCGCTGCGCCAGCAGAGCACATCGGGTCCCAGGACGCTGTTGACGCGCTGGGTGATCTCGGGCCGGCCGATGTGGTCGGCGAGGAAGGCGTTGTCCAGATGGCGGTCGTAGTTGGAGATGTTGGTGTTGCCGGAGGCGGCCGCCCCGTCCTGGTAGACGGCGTGGGAGCGGTCCATGAGGCGCAGGCGCTCGCGGCGCCACGCCGCCTTCATCTCCTCGATCTCGTACACCTTGAAGGGGCCGTGGAAGCCGTTCTCGTGGAAGGCCTCCAGCTCCTGCGGTGTGAGGGAGAAGCCGTGCGCGGTGCTGACGTCGTCCTGGATGGTCATGGTCCTCCTCCTACTTCCTGCCGGCGATCTGCGCGTCGACGCAGCCGGCCAGTTCGTTCACGGTGGCTTCGTCGAGCTCGGCCCCGGTCAGGCTCAGCCCGTAGCGCTGGTTGACCAGCGCGATGAAGCGGGTGAAGGCCAGCGAGGTGACGCCGGCCGAGAACAGTTCGTCATCGCCGCCGAGGCCGATGTCCCCGCCGAGCACATCGGTGACCAGGCGCATGATCTCGGTGCCGGTGGCGGTGAGTTCGCCGCCGCGGCCGCCGGCCGGGAAGGCCTCGTCGAACGGGAGCAGATCGAGCGCGCGGCGGTCGGCCTTGCCCTGCGGGGTCAGCGGCACCTCGGACACCACGCGGTACGCGGAGGGGCGCATGTACTCGGGCAGCGTGCGGGCGGCCAGCTCGGACAGTTCGAGGGCCAGCGTCCTCGCGGTCACCGCCTCGGCGCCGGGCGGCGGGACCAGATAGGCGAGGATGCGGACATCGCCCTCGCCGTGGTCCTCGGGGGTGACGATGGCCGTGGCCACGGCCGCGTGGGTGGTCAGGAGCCGCTCGATCTCGCCGGGTTCGATCCGGTAGCCGCGGATCTTCACCTGGTCGTCGGTACGCCCGAGATAGCTGTAGCCACCGTCGGCGGTGCGCTTGGCGAGGTCACCGGAGCGGTACCACCGCTGGGCGCCGTCCAGGGTCCGGAAGCGCTCCTGGGTCAGCTCGGGGCGGCGCAGATAGCCGCGGGCGACGCCGGTGCCGCCGATCCACATCTCGCCCGGTGTGCCGTCCTCGACCGGGACGCCGTCCTCGTCGAGGAGCTCGATCCGGACGCCGGGCAGCGGGACGCCGATGGGTGAGGCGTCCGGTTCGTCCAGGTCGGCGGTGCGGATCCGGCGGTGGGTGACGTGCACGGTCGTCTCGGTGATGCCGTACATGTTGACCAGCTGCGGCCGGTCGTCCCCGTACGCGGCGAGCCAGGTTCCGAGCTGCTTCACATCGAGCCGCTCGCCGCCGAACATGACCAGGCGCAGCGGGAGTGCGGCGCCGGCGTGCTGTGTCTCGACGGCGGCGAGGCCGCGAAAGGCCGAAGGGGTCTGGTTGAGGACGGTGACGCCCTCGGCGGCCAGGAGTTCCCGCAGCCGCAGCGGCGAGCGGGCGGTCTCGGTGGGGACGACGACGAGACGGCCGCCGTGCAGCAGGGCGCCCCAGATCTCCCAGACGGAGAAGTCGAAGCTGACGGAGTGGAAGAGCGTCCAGACGTCGTTCTCGTCGAAGCCGAAGAGTTCGCGGCCCTGTTCCATCAGGGCGACGACGTTGCCGTGCTCGACGAGGGTGCCCTTGGGGCGGCCCGTGGAGCCGGAGGTGTGGATGACGTAGGCGATGCTGTCCGCCCCGGTGCGGGGCAGGGCCGTGTCCGGCTCGCTGTCCCCGTCGGTGCCGTCGATGAGCAGCACGGGGGCATCGGCCGAGGCGACCGCCGGGGCCGTGCGGCCGAGGGCGAGCACCAGGTCGACCTGGGTGTCGGCGAGCAGGTGGTCGAGCCGCTCGGCCGGGTAGGCGGGGTCGAGGGGCACGTAGCCCGCCCCCGCCTTGAGGATGGCGAGCAGGCCGACGATCAGCTCGACGCCGCGGTCGGCGCACAGTCCGACCAGACCGCCCGGGCCCTTCCGGGCGGCGGTGATCCGGCGGGCGAGCCGGTCGGCGCGGGCGTCGAGTGTGGCGTAGTCCAGGTGCTCGGTGCCGCAGCTGACGGCGGTACGGCCGGGGAACTGCGCAGCCCGTTCCTCGAATATCTCGTGCAGGGTCCTGCCGGAGTGCATGAGGCCTCCCTCGGATGCCGGTGGGTCGCGGACGGGGTCAGTCGGTTTCCTGCGCGCGGGCCTTGGTCGCGTACATCCCCCAGTGCTGGGGGGTGAGGGCCAGGTCCTGCAGGGTGCTCTGGACGAACATGCGCTCCCAGCCGCCGCCGCCCTTCTCCTCGGGGATCCACTGCTTGGTGAAGACCTCACGGGCCGCCTCGTCCGTTCGGGCGCGCAGGCCCATGAGGTTGTAGTACGAGGCCGGCGACTTGAGGTGGATGAACCAGTGGATGCGGTCGGACAGCCCGAAGGCCTCCTCGTAGAGGAAGATCGAACCGTGGTCGCCGAGCGTGCGGTTCCAGTTCTCCGTGAGCGCGCGGGCGAACTGGCGCCCCTCGGCGCGGAATTCGTACTTGAGCTCGCCGGTGCGGTGCATGAGCAGGCCGCAGGTGGTCGAGTTGAGGGTCTGCTCGGGCAGCTGGGGTGCCTGGTGCTGCGCGGTGGGCACGGCGAGCTTCGCGAGCTCGCCCTCCTCGCCCTCGACCAGCGTCTCGGGCACCTGGTCCGAGGTGCCGTACATGCCGAAGCTCTGCGGGATGAGCACGGTCTCCCGCAGCGCTCCGTCGAGGAACATACGGTCCCAGGAGCCGCCGCCCTTCTCCTCGGCGATGCGGTTGCGGAACATGACCTCGCGCCAGCCCTCGTCCTGGGTGCCCATCTGGACGAGGGTCTCGTAGGCGTCGAGGGAGGCCATGTGGAGGAGCCAGTGCAGGCGGTCCTTGGTTCCGAAGGTCTCCTCGTAGACGAAGACCGAGGCGATGCCGACGTACTTCGTGTTGATGTACTCGGAGAGGTCGCGGGCGAACTGGCGCCCCTCGTTGCGGAATTCGGCCCGCAGCTGACCGGTGCGCTCGACGATGATTCCGGAGTTGCCCGAATGCAGGATTTCGGTGGCCGGCAGGGAGGTCTGCTGCCTTGCCACCGGCAGCACGAACGGGTCGGGGAAATCAGGCATCACGGCACTCCGATCAAAGGGATGCTGGCAGGGGATGGCGCGGATTCGCGCTGATGCGCCGATGTTCCGGCGTAGGACTCTTCTTCCGGCGCATGAATGTTCTGGCGACGAACAGAAGGTAACTCCGCCACGCGTGCGGGAGCAGCTCACTATTGAGCGAGTACGGAAAGGCGTTCGCCCAGGATGTCGGCGGCGCCCTTCATGAGATACGCGGCGATGGCGTCGACATCGCGGTGGCGCCAGTCCTCCAGGCCGGTGTCCCGGACGCAGCGGTTGAAGGCGCCGATCGCGGGCCCGGTGTGGATCTGGAAGTTGACGCGTTCGGCGGCCTCGCCGGCCAGCGCGGCACGGGTGGAATGAGCGAAGTACCAGCGGAAGACGAGGGCCATGCGCTGTTTGGGGCTGCGTTCGGCCTGCTCGACCAGGTGAGAGCGGCCGGTGTCCAGGTAGTGGCGGCGGGTCAGCTCCCAGACCTCGTCCAGGCCGCGCCGGAAGCAGGACTCCTCGATGCTGCGGCGGACGCCGGGGTCGAGGGCCTCCACGCTCTCCGCCTGCTGGTACAGCTTGCGGAGCTTGTTGCCCCGCGCGGCGAACAGCGTGCCCTTGCGCAGGACCTGGACCTGGGCGCCCAGCTCGAACATGTCGCCCGCGGGGGCGTAGGCCACGTCCTGCACGTCCGCGGCCGCGAGCATGTCCTTCACCAGGTCGGAGGTCCCGGCCTGGACCGAGCACTGGTTGACCGAGCCGGTGAGGGCGAAGTCCGCGCCGAGGACGAAGGCGGCGGCCAGGCTCTCCGGGCTGCCGAGCCCGCCCGCGGCGCCCACGCGTACGTCCCGGGCGGCCGGGTGCTCCGCGGCGACGGTGCGGCGCAGGCGGAGCATGGCGGGGAGCAGGACCTGGGCGACGCCGCCGTCGGTGTGGCCGCCCGAATCAGCCTCGACGCACAGGTCACTGGCCATGGGCAGCTCCCCGGCGGCCTCGGCCTCCTGTGGGGTGAGCGCGCCCTCGTCGACCAGCCTGCGCAGTACGGGTTCGGGAGCGGGCCGCAGGAACGCCTCGGCCACCTCGGGCCGTGACACCTTGGCGATCACCCGCCGCGGGGTGACGGCGCGCCCCTGCCGGTCCCGGTGCGCGCCGCTCAGCCGATAGCGCACCAGCGCGGGGGTGAGCTGGGTGAAGCCGGCCGCCTCGACGAGCCGCACGTCGTGCTGCAGGTACAGCCGTACGGTGGCCTCCTCGCGCCCCGGGTCGTCCAGCGCGTGCAGCAGGTTCATCCCGAACGGTCCATGGGGCCCGAGCTCGCGGCCCAGCAGCCGCAACGCCTCGGCCACCCGCTCGAGCCGCAGCCCGCCGGCCCCGAAGCACCCGAGCATCCCGGCGCCCGCCATCCGCAGGACGAGGTCGGTGGAGGCCACGCCCTTGTACATGGACCCGGCGACGTAGGCGAACCGCACCCCGTACTCCTCCCTGAACGCCGCGGATCCGAGCCGCTCGGGAAGGATGCGCGGGGTGGAGGCGGGGAGGACGGGGGTGCGCTCCGCGGCCGGCCTCGGAGCGGCGGGGGCGGGCGGCGCGGCGGCCCTCGCGGTACGCGGTTCCGCGGCCCCGGCAGCTCCCCGGCCGCGTGCCCCCGCCACGCCCGGGCCCGCGGTTCCCGGACGTGCGGTCCGGACTGCCTCCCGGCCGGCGGGCCGCGCCGGCTCCGGGGCCACCGCCGCTTCCGCCGCCGGCCCCGAAGCCTCCGGCCGGGCCTCCCGGTCCTCGCGGGACGAGGCCCACAGGCCCGTGAGGACCGTTCCCGGGCCGAGCTCGGTCAGCTCGTGGACTCCGTGGGCACGGAGGTAGCCCATCACCTCGCGCCAGCGGACCGAGCTGTGGATCTGGGCGGAGAGCAGCTCGCGTACGGACGCGCCGTCGGCGGGGTAGGGGCGGGCCGTCACGTTGGCGATGACAGGGATGCGCGGGGCCGCGAACGGCACCTCGCGCAGGAACGCGGCGAACTCCTCGGCCGCCGGGGCCATGTAGCGGGAGTGGAAGGCGGCGCTGACGCCCAGCGGTACGCAGCGGGCCACCTTGCGCTCCTTGAGCACCTTCGCGAACGCCCTCAGGGAGTCGACCGGCCCCGAGAGCACCAGCTGCTCGGGCCCGTTGTAGTTGGCGACGTCGATGTCCGTGGCCCCCGCCTCGGAGAGCAGGTCCGGCACCTCGACCGCCCGCGGCCCGACCACAGCCGTCATACCGCCGCCCCCGGCCCGCCCCATCAGCTCACCTCGCCGGGCGACGAGCCGGAGCCCGGTGGCGAAGTCGTAGCACCCGGCGGCGAGCAGCGCGTTGTACTCACCGAGGCTGTGTCCGGCCAGGCAGGCGGGGGCCGCCCCCTGTGACCGCGCCTCGAGCCACGACAGCGCGTTCACCACGTACAGCGCGGGCTGCAGGTACCGCGTGAGCCCGAGCCGCCGCTCCGGATCGGTCAGGCACAGCTCCCGTACGGAGAAGCCGAGGATGTCCTCGGCCTCGTCGACCAGCCCCGGGTGCCGCTCGAACAGCGCGGCGCCCATCCCCTTGTGCTGCGCGCCCTGGCCCGGGAAGACCCATGCCCCGCCCGTCACGACGGCCCCGCCGAGCGGAGCCTCCTGCACCGCGGTCATCGCCGGGCCTCCCAGGGAAGTCGCTGATGCCGCGCGAAGTCCTGCAGCCGCCCGCGCACGCCTTCCGAGGTGATCAGCCGGGCGAACTCCTCGACCGCGGCCTCCTCGTGCGCGTCGGTGAGGAACCACTGCCGGCGGTAGTACCGCTTGAGATCACCCAGGGTGGCCCCGTCCAGCTTCGAACTGCGGAAGGCCAGCCGCCGCACCAACGGCTCCGGGTCTTCGGCCACTTCGTCGACCAGGTGGAACGAGGCCGCACGCAGCGCGTCCACCGGCTGGGTGCTCAGCGTCATGGCGTACGCCTTCTGGAATCCGGTCCTGCGGATGAGGAACGGCGCCACGCAGCACGGCAGCAGCCCCCACAGCGCTTCCGGCAGACTGAACCGGCTGCGTTCGGTCGCGTAGACGAAGTCGGCGGCCGCGACGAGGCCCACTCCCCCGCCCGCGGCCTGCCCGTCGACCTTGGCCACCACGATCCGCGGGATGGTCGTGAAGCGTCTGAGCAGCCCGAGGAAGCGCTCGGCGCCCTCGCGCGCCGACGCGTCGTCGGGGAGTTCGGAGCCTCCGGCGTCGACGAGGTCCATCCCGGTGGAGAACACACCGCCGCTGCCCTCGACGACGACGAGCCGGCAGTCGTCGCTCGCCTCGGCGAGATCGAGCGCCTCGTGGAGCTCGGCGATCATCGTCGGGTCGATGCTGTTGCTGCGTTCGGGCCGGTGCAGCGCGACCCGCAGGATTCCCGGTTCGCGCGCGAGGCGCAGCGCCCGGAAGCCGACGGCCCCGGGGCCCTGACCGCTCGGTGACATGGTCAACTCCATCGGTAGCTGCGGTGGAAGCCTTCGATCCGGTCGAGCACGAGGAGCCCCCGGCCCTCGAGCGCCCCGTCGTAGACCTCCCGGTACGGGGCGTGGTCGAAGACCTGGTCGCGCACCCCCGCCATGGCGAGCCGGGTGTGGCCGGCGAGGGTCTCGTACTGCCCGAAGGTGAGCGGCAGCCGTGCGTCGAGGGCCGCTCCGGTCTTCGCCTCGGCGAGCCGCTCCTGCGCCCGGTGCGTGACGACCCCGCTGAAGAACTCGGAGGTGCATCCGGAGCCGTACGAGAAGAGGCCGACCCTGCGCGGCACGGTGAAGTCACCGTGGTCGATGAGCGAGCACAGGGCGACGTAGAGACCTGCGGAATAGGTGTTGCCCATGCGGGCGCACCACTCCAGCGAGGGCGCGAGACGTCGTGTGAAGTCCTCTTCGATCAGGGCCGGAGCCGACTTGGTGACCTTGCGCAGAAGTTGGCGGTGGGCTCCCTTGACCATGCCCGCGAAGGGGGTGTGGAAGGCCAGGAAATCGAAGGTGGTCAGCAGGTCCGCCCCCTCGACCCGCTCCCGGTAGTCGGCGAACGTGGACTCCAGGCACTCCAGATAGGCCAGCAGCGACACGTCGGAGTCGCCCGCGGCGAGGTCGGCGCGCGGGCGGCAGGTGTCCATCACCTCGAAGCTGTGCAGACCCACCGCGCCGTGGTCGAGTGCGAGCACGGCGGGATCGTCACCGAGCAGCATGGCCACGGCCCCGGCTCCGTGCGAGGGCTCCCAGTACGGCATGTCCGTGACCTCGCCACCGGCGTCGGCGGCGATCACCAGCGCCTTGGCGCCGGGGGCGGCCGAGGACGCGAGCAGGCCGAGCCCGGTGCGCAGGGCCGCGGTGCCGCCGTAGCAGGCGTGCTTGACCTCGAAGGACCGGCAGCGCTTGGACAGGCCGAGCTGTTCGTGCACGTACGCGCTCAGCGGTTTGCCGAAGTCGAGGCCGGACTCCGTGCCCACGACGACCGCCTCGATGCTGTCGCGCTCCTGTGGCGTGAGCGCGTCCACCAGCGGCTTGGCCGCGTTGACGGCGTTGGTGACGGGGTCCTCGCAGGGCAGGTTCACCGACTTCTGGCGCATCATCAGGTTGGCGAACCTGGCGGTGTCGAGGCCGCGCGCCTCGAACAGCGTCCGCGCGTCGAGCACCGCCCGCCCGGTGTAGACGTTGAGGGCCTCGATCCCGGCGCTCACGGCGCGGTCTCCTCGGCCTTCGCGGTCCGGTGCACCGGCACCCACAGGGTGTCCCGCTGGCTGCCCTCGATGAGGGTGTGGTGCCAGACGGCTCCTCCGGCGGCCTCCGGAAGTCGCTGCGAGTCGCGCAGGGCGCGCAGCCCCTTGTCGTCGCGCTCCATCGCGAGCAGCCGGTGGTACGAGTCGAGCGACGTGGCGTGCAGAAGGAGGTGCAGGGTGTCCTGGTGGCCCCACATCTCCTCGTACAGGAAGGCCGTCAGCCGGCCCTCCAGTGCCTGGTTGACGTAGCCGCACCACTCGAAGGCGAAGACCCGGGCCTCCTCGCGCAGCGCGTACGGCACCCGGAAGGTGCGGTGCACGGTCAGTGCGGAGTTGACCGAGTGGAGGAGCCGCTCGGGAGGGAGTGCCGTCTGGTGCAGGGCGGCGGGCTGGAAGGTGTCGCCGGAGTGCTCGTGGTCCTCGTCGTGGTCCGTGTCGTCGTGGGCGCTCAGACCGTGCTGGGGACAGATGATCGTCTCGGACATGCTGCCCTCGACGAACATCCGCTCCCAGTTGCCGCCCCCCTTGCGCGGCAGGCGGTTGCGCTGCGAGACATCGCGCCAGGTGTCGCTGTGGTCGACCATGTCGAGCATGCGGGCGTAGTCATCGGGGCGCTTGAGGTGGAGCAGCCAGTGCAGGCGGTTGTGGGTGCCGAAGAGCTCCTCGAAGTGGAAGATGGAGATGTAACCGGCCTGCTTGGAGTTGATCAGCTCCACGAGTTCCGAGGAGAACTCGAGTCCCTCGTCGCGGAATTCGTATTTCAGCTGCCCCACACGGTGGATGAGGATTCCCGCGTTCGCCGAGTTCAGGAGTTGCTCCTCCGGGACGGAGGTCTGGTCCCTGGGCGGCCTGAAGGCGGCGGGAAGGCCTCCCGTGCCAGGTATTTCGGTTTCCGGAGATACGGACATACTCACTCCCAGGTCTCGGGGTTCACAGTTCCACGGCACCGGCTTCCGGCCGCGGGCGGAACAGGCCGATGAAAGGGCCGGCGCGGTCACGTGCACGGTCTGGTGCGGTCACGCTAAAGGCGCGCGGCCGCCGCTTCTGCTCATTTCTGCGCGGCCCCGGCCCGCCGGTCCGCGCCCGGCCCGTCGTTCGCGGCGGGTGCCCCCTCCACCGGAACGGCCTCCCGGGACCAGGTCATCAGCCGTTCCTCACGCAGCCGCTCCTCGGCCCCGTGCTCCACCCTCCGCATGGACCAGCGCAGCAGCGGAGGCGCCATGACCGAGGTGCAGACCGCGATGAGGACGATGACCGTGTACATGGCGTTGCTCAGGACGCCGAGCCGGACGCCCGCGGTGGCGACGACCACTTCCACCACCCCGCGGGCGTTCATGCCCGCCCCGATGGCAAGCCCTTCCCAGTGCGACATCCGGCTCAACCGCGCGCCCAGGTAGGCGCCCGCGAACTTGCCCACCACCGCGACCAGCAGGGTCGCCCCACCGAAGAGGAGTACCTGCCGGTCCACCAACGCGGTCAGGTCGATCCGCAGCCCGGCGAGGGCGAGGAAGAGCGGCGCGAGCACCCCGAGCACGATGGTGCGCAGCGGCGCGAGGCGGGCCGGGTCCACCACGCCGGGCCTTCCGACCAGCACGCCCACGAGGAACGCCCCGAGCAGCGGCTCCAGCTCCAGGGCCTGACTGGCCGCGGCGCACACCAGGACCAGCGCGACCACCACGGCCGCGGTCGGCGTGGCCTCCGGGGAGCGCGCGGTACGGCGCAGCAGCGCCGAGATCACCGGCCGGCCGAGGACCAGCACCACCAGCGTGAAGCCGACGAGGGCGACGAGGGAGAGGGCCACGGAGCCGGCCCGCAGACCGCCGACCGACATGGCGGAGACCACCGACAGCATGAACCAGGCGGCGCAGTCGTCGAACGCGGCCGAGGCCAGAGTCAGCTGGCCGACGTCCCGGTGGAGCAGCTTCATGTCGGAGAGCGTCTTGGCGATGACGGGTATGGCGCTCACGGAGAGGGCGACACCCAGGAAGAGAGCGAAGGTCATGCGGTCGACCCGATCGGTCAGGAGCTCCTGAGGCATCAGGAATCCGGCGCCCACCCCGAGGCCGAGCGGCACCAGCAGACCGGTCAGCCCGATGCTCGCGACCCGGGCCCGGCGCCGCCGCAGCAACCCCGTGTCCAGGTGCGCGCCGGCGACGGCGACCAGAAGCAGGACCCCCAGCTGCCCCACCGCGTCCAGGAGATGCATCTGCTCCGCGTCGACGGGCAGCAGCGCCCCGGCGACGGAGGGCGCGAGAGCGCCGAGGACGGTGGGACCGAGCAGGACACCGGTGAGCAGCTCACCGACCACGGCCGGCAGACCGCAGCGCAGCGCGAGCCGCCCGAGTGCCAGCGCGGTCACCAGGAGAAGCGCCAACTGCACGAGAAACAGCAGCAGTTGATGCGAGCTCAGCGGCGGTGGAGCGACGAGCGCAAGACTCATGACTGTCTCTTCTCCCGTTCGACACCCGCGGCCCTCACGGAGGGGGAAGCGAGCGGTGGGCAAGGGTCAGCGGAGCATGTCCCGTCCGGCGGTCCACCACCAGCCAAAAGTGAGCAGCCCCGCCACCTCCGACCGCCCTGCCCCGCCGCCTCCGACCGCCCCGCCCCTCCACCTCCGACCGCCCCGCCCCGCCGTCTCCGACCGCCCCGCCCCTCCGCCGTGAGCCCGTGCCGGGCGGTGCTCAATTTGGAGCAGACGTCTGGGTGGCGAGGGCCGGACCATCGAGCACCCGAACAGCGCTCGAACGTTCATCGCGCCCGGAACCGGTCGTGCGCCTCATGCCGGCGCCACCGCCCGGCCCGCCACCGAGCACGGCCCGTGTGGACCGGCCCGACGGGTCTGCCACCGATTGGAGACACAGATGACGCAGTCCCCGCAGAGCGCCGAAGAACCCCCTGTCCTGCCCACGGGCCCCCGTGTCGATCCGTATCCGATGTACGCCGAGATGCGTGAGCGGAGCGTGGTCCAGCAGATCAGGGAGCCCAACGGCCTGGAGCGCTGGCTGATCCTCACCTATGAGCAGGCGCGCGACGCGTTCACCGACGAGCGGCTCTCCAAGGACCCCAAGCGGGCCTACGAGAAGCTCCGCAGCGCCGGATACGTCACCAGCGACAAGGACGACAAGGCCGACTACCTCTACCACCTGCTCAACACCGACCCGCCGGACCACACCCGGCTGCGCCGCCTGGTCGGCAAGGCCTTCACCATGCGCCGGGTGGAGGAACTGCGGCCGCGGGTCGAGGAGATCGCCGACGAGCTCATCGACAGGATCGTGGAACGCGGCGAGGCGGACCTGGTGGAGGACTTCTCCCACCCCCTGTCCGTCGCGGTCATCTGCGACATGCTCGGGGTCCCGCCGGAGCGCCGCAGCGACTTCCGGCTGTGGGCCACCGCGATGCTGACCGCGCCCGACCAGGTGGACGAGAACACCATGGGCCCGCAGGAGGGCTACGCCCTGATGCGGCGGTTCTTCACCGAGCTGCTCGCCGAGAAGCGCGCCGCACTCGGTGATCCGGACAACGCCGCGGACCAGCCGGACGTGCTCAGCGGACTGATCGCGGCCCGCGACGCGGAGGACCGGCTGTCCGAGACCGAGCTGATCTCCACCGCGATGCTGCTGCTCAGCGCCGGCCAGGAACCCACCGTCAACCTGATCAACAACGGGATGCTCGCGCTGTTCACGCATCCGGATCAGATGGAGCTGCTCAAGGACAAGCCGGAGCTGCTGCCGACGGCCGTGGACGAGTTCCTGCGCTTCGACCCCCCGGTGGAGCTGTCCACGATGCGGGTCGCGGTCGAGGACATCGAGATCGCCGGAACGATCGTGCCCGCGGGTTCGGTGGTCACCGCGGCCATCGCCTCGGCACACCGTGACGGTGCGGAGTTCGACCGGCCCGACGAGCTCGATGTGGCGCGCACCCACAACCCCCACCTGGCCTTCGGCCACGGCATCCACCACTGCGTCGGTGCGCCGCTCGCCCGCCTCGAGGGCCAGGTCGCCGTGGGCGCGCTGCTCCGCCGGCTGCCGGACATCGCGCTCGGCTGCCCCGCCGAGGAGCTGAGCTGGCGCCCGACCCGGATCATGCGCGGCCTCACCGCCCTGCCCGTGTCGTTCACTCCCCGGACCTGAGCCCGCATCCCCCGCCGTGCACACGGCTTCCCAGACCTACGGCGGCGCGTACCGACGGTCCCACGCCCGGACGAACCGCCGAACCACTACGGAGGAGCTCCACTCATGACCAGGAACCCAGAATTCAACCGCCGCCGCGTCCTGCAGTTCGGCGCCGCCGTCGGTGCCGTCATGGGCACCGGCGCGCTGGCGAGCTGCGGCCGCTCGGACGACGCGAAGAGCAGCAGCGCGAAGACCACCTCCCTGCTGCGCGTCGCCGCGGCGGACGCCACCAACAGCAGCGGCCTCGACCCGCGCTCCAGCAGCATCGGCGCCAGCCTCATCGCCCTGCGCCATGTCTACGACTCGCTCATGGTCCTCAAGGACGGCCGCTACGCCTACGGCCTCGCCGAGTCCGTCGAGCCGAACGGCGACGCCACCCGCTGGACCGTACGGCTGCGCAAGAACGCCACCTTCCACGACGGCCGCCCGGTACGGGCCGCCGACGTCGCGTACAGCATCAAGACCCTCGCCACCCCGCCGAGCAACCGCGCGTCGGTCTATGCCGACGTCGACACCGACGCCATCAAGGTGGTGGACGAGCACACCGTGGAGATACCGCTCAAGCGTCCCCGGGGCGACTTCAAGGAGAGCTCGCTCGTGGTGTTCTCCGTGGTCTTCCCGGACGGGACCAAGGACTTCGCCAAAGCGATCGGCTCGGGCCCCTACAAGCTGAGCACCAGCGACGAGCGCACCGTGCGGCTGGTCGCCAACCCGGACTACTGGGGCACCAAGCCCACCATCCAGACCCTGGAGATCACCCGGATCGCCGACCCCACGGCCCGGCTCAACGCCGTCAAGAGCGGCCAGGTCGACTACGCCGTGGGCATCGGCGCGGCCTCGGCACGCGCCGAGCGCGCCAACCAGGCGCTGAGCATCGTGCGCACCGGCGTGGCCAACGCCAACGGCCTGTCCTTCGCCATGAACCAGCGGCTCGCCCCCTTCGACGACCCGCGGGTGCGGCGTGCGGTGCGGCTCTCCGTGGACCGTGAGGCGCTGGTCGCCAAGTCGCTGCTCGGGCTCGGGACGCCCGCGGACGACGTCATCGGCAAGGACCTGCCGGGATACGCGCCCGGCCTCGCGCCGCGCAAGCGCGATGTGGCCGAGGCGCGCCGCCTGTTCAAGAAGGCGGGGGTGAGCGAACTGACGCTGCGCACCTCCGAGATCGTGCCCGGCATGCTCAGCGCGAGCCGGCTGTTCGCCCAGCAGCTCGCCGAGGCCGGCGTGAAGCTGACTCTCGACGAGGTGCCCGCCGATTCGTACTACGCGGACCTCAAGTCCCTGGCCACGCACCCCTTCCAGGCCTTCTACTACATCAACCGTCCCGCCTCGGTGCACCTGGCGACGGTCACCCACCAGAAGGCCCCGTTCAACGTCACCGGCACCGGCAAGGACTGGTGGCGCCGGCTCGCGATCGCCCAGACCACCACCGACGACGACGCCCGCGCGAAGGCCTTCGACGCTCTGCAGCAGGAGTTCTACGACAACGGCGGCGACGTCCTCTGGGGATTCCAGGAGCAGCCGGACGCCGCGCGCAAGGGCATCGAGGGTGTGTACGTCAACCAGTCGGCGGCCATGTTCGACCGCGCCACGATCTCATGACCATCGCCCGGTTCGCGGTGCGGCGGCTGCTCGCGGCCTGCGCGTTGTTCCTCGCCGTCTCGTTCCTGCTGTTCGCCGGTTCGGAGGTGCTGCCGGGTGATGCCGCCGCCGCGGCGCTCGGCACGAGCACCACCCCTGAGCAGGTCGAGGCTCTGCGCGCCGAGTGGCGCCTCGACCGGCCCTGGGCGCTGCGGTGGGCCGAGTGGCTCCTCGCGGCGGTCCAGGGGGACCTGGGCACCAGTATGTTCAGCCGGCAGCCGGTCGCCGAGCTGGTGTCCGAGCCGTTCATGGAGACGGCCCTGCTCGTCCTCCTCTCGGCGGCGATCGCCGTGCCCCTGGCGCTCGTCCTCGGCACGCTCTCCGGACTGCGGCCCGGCTCGCGGACCGACCGGATGCTCTCGGGCACCTCGGTGACGCTGGTGTCCATCCCGCAGTTCGTGACCGCGAGCCTGCTGGCCCTGGTGTTCAGCTCCATGCTCGGCCTGCTGCCGTCGGTGGTGATGCCGCCGATCGGCGGCCGGGTCTGGGACCGGCCGGAGGGCCTCATCCTGCCCGTCGCGGCGCTCTCGGTCTTCGCCATCGCCTGGGCGGCCCGCCTGGTGCGCTCCACCGTGATGGACGCCGACTCCCTCCCCTCGGTGGAAGCGGCGCGCCTGGCCGGGCTGCCGGAGAGCGTCGTCCTGCGCAGGCATCTGCTGCCGGCCGTGGTGCCGCCGTGCGCCCATGCGTTCGCCTGGCTCGTCAGCGGCCTGTTCGGGGGTACGGCCGTGGTGGAGCAGGTGTTCTCGTATCCCGGGCTCTCCGGGGTGCTCGTCGGTGCGGTGCGCCACCACGACACCCCGGTGCTCGAAGGGGTCGGCCTGCTCCTCGCCGGCGTCATCATCCTGGCTCTGGCCACGGCCGACGTCATCGCTCTGCTCGCCACGCCCAGACTGAGGACGGCCGCGGTATGAAGTCTTCCCTGCAGGACAGCCCGGGGACGCTCCCCCGCACACCCGACGAACGCCCCGGGACGCGGTCCCGTACGCCCCGCGAGGGCCCGGCTCCCCGTCCCCGTACGTCACTGCGCCGCGTCCTGGCCGCCTTCGGCGTGCTGCCCGGCCTCCTCGTCGCCCTGGTGGCGGTGGCCGGCCCGTGGGTCGTCGGGCCCGACCCCGAGCGGATCATCGCCGAACCGTACGCGGCCGCGCGGGCCGGTCTGCTGCTCGGCGCCGACGAGTCCGGCCGTGATGTGGCGGCCCGGCTGCTGGCGGGCGGCCGTGAGCTGGTCCTCGTACCGGTGATCGCGACCCTGCTCACCGCTGTGCTCGGTACGCTGCTCGGCATGCTCGCGGGGTATCTCGGGGGCCGCCTGGAGACGGCGATCGGCCAGCTCAACACCTTGTTCCTGGCGCTGCCTCCGGTCCTCGTCCTCCTTGTGCTCCTCAACGGCTGGGGCAACTCGCCCCTCACCCTGATCACGGTCGTGGCCGTGGTCGGCGTCCCGTTCGTGGCCCGGGTGGCGGCTGCCTCGACCGCCCAGGTCAGACAGAACTCGTACGTCGAACAGGCCGTCGGGCTCGGTGAGAGCACCGCGTCCGTACTGCTGCGGGATGTGCTGCCCAACATCGTGCGGCCCGTGCTCGCGGACGCCGGCACCCGTCTCGCGATCGCCATCACCCTGACCGCGTCGGCGGGCTTCCTCGGGTTCGGCAGCGCGGCTCCCCACTGGGGGGCGATGATCAGCCAGAACATGCAGGGGATCTCGCTGAACCCCTGGGGTGTGCTGGCTCCCGCTGTCCTCCTGAGTGCGCTGACCGTCTCGGCCAACCGCCTCCTGGACCGGCTCTCAGCAAGGATCGGACATTGAACAAGACCACGCGTCCCCGCCCTGGGCCCCTCGCCGAACAGGCCGTCGCGACGTCCGCCGGACCGCTTGCCGGACCGTCGGCGGACGGCTCCGGGCTGATCGAGGTGTCCGGGCTCACCATCGCCGCTCCCGGCGGGCCGCCCGTCCTCGACGCCGTCTCCCTCACCGTGCGCCGCGGGGAGAGGGTGTGCGTCGTCGGCGAGTCCGGCTCCGGCAAGACCACTCTCGCGCTCGCCCTGCTCGGCGCCCTGCGACCGGGCCTGCGGGCCACCGCCGGGCAGGTCGTGGTCGACGGCCAGGACGTGCTGGCCCTGCGCGGCGCCGCCCTGCGCCGGCACCGCCGCCGGGTCGTCTCCTACCTCCCCCAGGACCCCGCCACCGCGCTCACCGCCACCCTGCGCGTACGCGGGCAGCTCACCGAGCTGTCCGCCACGTCGTCGACGGCCGAGGTGTCACGCCGCCTCGCCGAGGTCGCGCTGCCCGGTGACGTGCCCTTCCAGCGCCGCTTCCCGCACCAGCTGTCGGGCGGACAGCAGCAGCGGCTCGCCCTGGCACGCAGCACCTCCTCGATGCCCGACGTCCTCGTCCTCGACGAACCGACCACGGGGCTCGACGTCCATGCCCAACGGGCGGTCATGGAACAGATCGACCGCCTGGCCCGCGCGCGCGACCTGGCTCTCGTCCTCATCACCCATGACCTGTCGGTGGCGGGAACCGCCGACCGCCTCGTCGTGATGCGCCGGGGCCGGATCGTGGAACAGGGCCCCCTGCCCGGCACCCTGGACCAGCCGGCAGCCGCCTACACCCGCGAACTGATCCGGGCGACGCCGTCCCTGGAGGGCGCCACCCGCGCACGTGCGGCGCTCCGCCCCCCTGCCCCGGAATCCACCACGCCCCTGTTGCGGGTGACCGGCCTGAGCGCGGGGCACGGGCGCGGCAAGCAGCGCCGCCAGGTGGTGTCCGGCGTCTCCTTCGAGGTCCACCGCGGCGAATCCGTGGCGCTGCTCGGGGTCTCCGGCAGCGGCAAGAGCACCATCGCCCGCTGTCTCATCGGCGCCCATGTCCCCGACACGGGCACGGTGTCACTCGAGGGCGAGGTGCTGCCGACGGCGCTGCGGGGCCGCTCGCCGGAACTGCGCCGGCGGATCCAGTTGGTGCCCCAGGACTCCAGCGGCTCCCTCAACCCCCGCCGTACGGTGGGCAGTACGCTCCTGCGCCCGTTGCGTCATCTGCTCGGCATGGAGCCCTCGGCGGCAGCCGAGCGGATGAAGGAGCTGCTCACCCAGGTGGAACTCGACCCGGCGCTCGCCGGGCGCCATCCGCACGAGCTGTCCGGCGGTCAGCGGCAGCGGGTCTCGATCGCCCGCGCGCTCGCCGTGAACCCCGAGGTGCTGATCTGCGACGAGATGACGTCGAGTCTGGACGTACGGGTCCAGGCGGCCATTCTCGAACTGCTGACGGGACTGCGCGGGGAACTGGGCCTCAGTGTCGTGCTGATCACCCACGATCTGGGGGTTCTCGCCTCCGCCGCGGACCGTGCGCTCGTCCTCCACGAAGGGCGCACCTGCGAGCAGGGACCGGTGAGCGAGGTGCTGACGTCCCCCCGGCACCCCTGGACACGGTCCTTGGTGACTGCCGCCGGGCAGGATCGCGGCGACCGGACGGAGCCCGGCGCCCCCACCCTGGCCGCAAGCTGACGGCGGGTGACGCGGGATGAATCCTCTTCCCGCGTCACCCGCCGTCGGTCTCCGCACCCGGCCCCGCCCCCCGGCCGGGCCCGTCAGCCCTCCATCTCCACGGCATGCGTCGCGGCGTCCGGGTACGTGAAGCGGGCCAACGCTTCGCACTCCTCGGCCAGCTCCGCGCGGTGCTTCGCCGTCAGGTCCGCGAACAGCCGGACGGTGACCACCGCTTCCTTGCGTGCGACTCGTGCCTCCCAGGTGCCCGCGACCAGCCCGTCGACCAGGAGCGTGGGCTTCACCTGCAGATTCGCCTTGACGTACACGAGGTCCCGGTACTCGGCCGGCAGGATGCGCTCCCGCCGGGTCGGCGCGTACGCGAGCAGGGTGCTGTCGAAAGCCGGGAGCAGGCGTACCGGTGCGGGCACCTCGCCGGGTGTGGTGTCGAGTGCCGCCAGGTCGTACAGAGTGCGGCCCGACTCGTCTTCGTGGAGCCGCAGTTCGTCGCCGAGCTGCTGGAGGACGGGGCGCAGCTGCGTGACCTTCGCGCCCAGCCAGTAGGCCAGGTCGTCGAGGCCCGCAGGCCCGAAGGCCGTCAGGTGCCGGCGCACCAGCGTCCGCCGGGCGGAGTCGGCGTCGGGCGCGTCCGGCGCGAAGGACGGGCGGGGCGCGGCCTTCTGGTGCTGGGGCGTCGTACTCCACGGACGGCCGTCCGCGGGCACCCGCACCAGGTCGCAGGTGGTCCGGACCGGCCGCCACTCCTTGGCGCGCTGCGCCGCCACCTCCTGCTCGTCCAGCACGCCGGGGTTCCCGGCGACCCACTTGTCGAGGAACTCCGCGAGCTCGCCACCGCTACGGGCGACGGCGGCGAACTCCCACAGCGCGGCCCGCAGCCGCACGGCCCCCTCCGGCGCCAACGGCGCCTTGGTCCGGCGCCAGTCGAGCGCGCCGAAGGCTTCGGCGGCGGCGGCGTACTCGGGATGCTGCCGCGCCGTGACCGTGTGCAGGGTGCGGCGCAGAAGCGTTCCGGTGACCAGCCGGCCGTCCCGTAGGGCCCCGTGGAGGTCCTGTGTGCTGAAGTCCGCGAGTCGCGACCACAGGGCGACCGGCACCGCCGCCCAGTTCTGGGACTGGATGGCCCCGATCGCCTCGACGGCGTCGGTGACGGACCGCCGCTCCCATCGGGCGAGGAGCCCCTGCCTGGCGAGCAAGGTGCGATTGAGCTCGCGGTTCGTCACTTTACTTTCGGACACGCCCATCTCCCCAGTCAGACTTCCTGAGCCAGATACGCGAGCATCCTGCGCTCATGAATCACCATGGTGCCATCCCCGTTGAGATCGACGAGGCCCGTGTCCCGGAACGTCTTCAGGAAGAATCCGATACGGGACCTGGTGGTGCCGACCATCAGGCCGAGGTCCTCGTGCGTGATGCATTCCATGACCAGGCCGCGCGCATCCCTGGTGCCCATCTTCCGGGCGAGTTCGAGAAGCGTGACGGCGAGGCGGTTCTCGCACTTCATGGTGGCCATGTTGATGATGACCCGCTGTCGCTCCGCGATCCGCGCGATCAGCCGGAGGCTGAAGTCGTCGAAGACGTCACCGCCCCGCAGCGAGGCGATCAGTCGCGCCTTGGGAATCCTGCGCACCACGCTGGGCTTCATCGCGATCGCCGTATCCGGACGCGGAGTGCCGAGCAGGCCGACTTCGCCGAAGAATTCACCGCGGGAGTGGATCGCGAGCATACATCGCTTACCGCCGCGCGACCACGCCATCGATTTGACCATGCCCCGCACCAGGAAGTAGATGGACTCGTCGTGGTCACCGCAGTTGTAGATGTTGTCGCGCACCGGTACTTGCACATCCGGTGACGCCAGGGCCATATCGAGGAGCACTGATTCCAGCGACCTTTGCGTTGCAGACCCAACCACGTGTGCGACCCGATCCGAACGGGTTCTCGCTACGGACACGGTGCCCCCCAATATCGGCCGATGACTTCTGGCACAAGACATTGAGCCAGCCCGACCTTTAGTCCTGGCGGGGTCTTCCTGTACTCCGCTCCGCGGGCGCGCTCAGCCGAAGTGCCAGCGCGGCCCGTCCGGGCCGTCCTCGATCACGAGTCCCGACTGGCCGAGCCGGTCACGGATGGTGTCCGCGGCGGGCCAGTCCTTGCGGGCCCGGGCCGCCTCGCGCTGCTGGAGGACCAGACGTACGAGAGTGTCGGTCACCCCTTGCGCGCTCCTTCCGGACACCGGCTCGCCGCGGTCGCCCCGGCCCGCCCAGTGCGCGTCGAGCGGGTCGAGCCCGAGGACGCCGAGCATGGCGCGCACCTCGGCGAGGCGGGCCAGGGCGGCTTCCTTGTCGTCGGCCGCGAGCGCGCTGTTGCCCTGCCGGACGGTGGTGTGCACGACGGCGAGCGCCTGGGGCACCCCGAGGTCGTCGTCCATGGCCTCGGCGAACGCGGCCGGCACCCCGGCGGGCGTGACCGGCTGACCGGCGTAATCGGTGGCCCGCTGCACGAAGCCCTCGATCCGCGCGAACGCGGAATCGGCCTCGCGCAGGGCCTCCTCGCTGTACTCGATCATCGACCGGTAGTGCGGGGTGCCGAGGTAGTAGCGCAGCACGATCGGCCGCCATCGCCGCACCATCTCGCTGACGAGCACCGAGTTGCCCAGGGACTTGGACATCTTCTCGTTCGCCATGGTCACCCAGGCGTTGTGCAGCCAGTACTTCGCGAAGTCGTCGCCGTACGCCCTGGCCTGGGCGATCTCGTTCTCGTGGTGCGGGAAGATCAGATCGAGCCCGCCGCCGTGGATGTCGAAGGCGGAGCCGAGGTACTTGTGGGCCATCGCCGAGCACTCCAGGTGCCAGCCGGGACGGCCGCGGCCCCACGGCGTCTCCCAGTCGGGACCGCCTGACCCGGCCGCCTTCCACAACGCGAAATCACGGGGGTCCCGCTTACCCGTCTCCCCGTCGCCGGACGGCTGCCTCAGATGGTCCAGCTCCTGGCGGGACAGGTGCAGATAGCCGTCGTACGAGCGCACGTCGAAGTAGACGTTGCCGTCCGCCTCGTAGGCGTGCCCGCGCTCGATGAGGCCGCGCATCATCTCAACCATCTCGGTGACATGCCCGGTCGCGCGCGGTTCGCACGTGGGCGGCAGACAGCCGAGCGCGTGATAGGCCTCGTTGAACGCCCGCTCGTTCTCGTACCCGATCGACCACCACGGCCGGCCCTGCTCGGCCGCCTTCGCGATGATCTTGTCGTCGATGTCCGTGACGTTCCGGACGAACGTCACCTCATAGCCGCGGTACGTGAACCAGCGGCGCAGGATGTCGAAGTTCAGCCCCGACCTGATGTGCCCGATGTGCGGGGCGGCCTGCACCGTCGCGCCACACAGGTAGACCGAGACGCGGCCCGGCGTGAGCGGGACGAAGTCACGGATCTGCCGGGCGCCGGTGTCGTACAGACGAATGGTCACGCCTTCTCCCATCTCGGCAAGGACTGTGTGACAGCGGTCAGTAGTGCTCTTCGGCGACGACCAGGGACTGCGGCATCGTCACCAGGACGGGGTCGGGTGATTTCCAGGGGAACCCGTGCCGTATCTCGACCTTCCGAGCCGGAACGCCTCCGCTCACATCGATCGCCAAGGCCACCAGCGCCCTCGGCGAGGGCTGCAGCTCGACGAACCGCCACAGTCCGGCCTCGTCACAGGGCGGCGGTCTGAATTCGAGGACGCCCCGCTCCGCGGACAACGTGAAGTCGAACGAGTCGAAGGGCAGGCTCATGCCGAGCCCGCGCGCCTTGGTATACGCCTCTTTCAACGTCCACAGCCGGAGCAGGGCGTACGGCCGGCGTTCCTCCGGCAGTGCGCCGAGCCAGCGCTGCTCACGGTCGGAGAACACTCCCGAGAACAGGTCGAGCCGGCTCCTCGACGTGCGGTCGACCCGTTCGACATCGATGCCGACGCGTCTCCCGTACCCGACGGCGACCGCGTTCACGCCCCGGGTGTGCGAGAGGTTGAAGTCGGGACGCAGACGGGAACGGCGGGCGACGGTGTCCTCACCCTGGAGGAACGGGCGGCCTTTCGCCGTACGCCCGATACTCAGCTCCGCTTCCGGGACGCCGAGTTCGAGACTGAGGATGCGGCGCACAAAAGTATGCGCCACCAGATACTGGTCACGGTCCCGGTCGAAGATGAACCGGCTCGCCGTCTGCCGCTCCCCCTCGTCCAGCCAATGACAGGCGAGCGTCTCCGCAAAGGCCATCGGAAGGTCTTCGTTGCTGCAGACCCACACCTGCACCGCACTCAGCTCCGAGCCGATGGAGCCATATCGAGCTTCGGTCACGAGGATGCCTCCACACCATGGCTATGCGCGAAACGCGACGGACGCGTTGATACCGCCGAAAGCGAAACTGTTGCTGAGCGCCGTACGCAGCGGCCGCCGTTCCCGCGTCCGGCCGACCAGGGGCAGCCGGGGTTCGAACGGCTTGTCCAGATTGGGGTTCGGATGGCAGACGCCCGCCCGCACCTGCAGCACGGTGGCCACCGCCTCCAGGAGTCCCGCCGCGGACAGGCAGTGCCCGATCAAGGGCTTGCTGGAGTTGACGGCCGGCCGGCGCACACCCCTCGCCTCGCCGAACACTTCGAGCAGCGAGGCGGCCTCCGTCTCGTCCCCGAGCACCGAGCCCGTCCCATGCGCGTTCACGTAGTCCACCTCGTCGGGCCGCAGCCCTCCGGACTCCAACGCGGCGCGCATGGCCGCGACTTGGCCCGAGGAGCTGGGGGCGGTGCCCCGGCGCGCGTCCAGCCGCTGTCCGTGACCGATGATCTCGGCCTTCACCTCCCCGCCCCTGGCCCGCACGGCCCGCACCGGCTCGAGGACCACCGCGGCGGCGCCCTCCCCGCGTACGAAACCCCTGCGTTCCTCGTCGAACGGTCTGCACATGCGCTCGGGGCTGTCCGGGAACCCCTCGTGCGCCAGGGCTCCACTGCGGCGGAACGCCTCCACCTCGACAGCGGAGAGCTCGGCCACCGGCGCCACGACGACCACGTGGTCCGCCCAGCCGGCGGACACCATCCGCGCCCCGTGGATCAGGGCCAGTGAACCGCTGGCGGAGGCTCCGCCGATGGCACAGCCCTCGCCGCGCACACCGAGGAGTTCACTGACCGCGCCGACGACGTCGACGTCCATGTGCGTCAGCGCGTACGAGGCGCGGAGTCCGGCGGGTGTGCGGCGATGAGCGAGCGCCGTCTTCGCCTGGTGCGCCAGGGCGAGCTGGCTGCCCGCGACGAGCACGGCGGCGCGTCGGCCCCAGAAATGCCGATCGTCTCCGCCGTCCTCGGCCATCGGCAGTCCGGCGTCGAGTACGGCCTTCAGCGCCACGCAGGCCGCGGTCCGCGCCGGCAGCGCCGCCCGTCCCACGACTCCGCGCAGAGACATGACAGTCCGCGGCAGGCCGTCGAGATGCCGCACCGCCCACTCGGCCGTCCCGAACTCACCGAGCCGCGCCATGGGCAACGGCTGCCCGGTCCCCGCGGTCTCGTCCGCACCGCCCGCGGACACCGCGCTGCGGCCCTCGAGCAGCGAGGCCAGGAAGTCGTCGAGCTCCTCGGCAAGCGGGGTGAGCACGGCGGCCCCGCTGATGGCCACGTTCATGCCGGTCGGCCTGCGCCTGCCGATGTGTCCGCCGACGCCTGCATGTACTCGGCGAAAACCGCCACCAGCGCCCCCAATTCCTGGGCGGCTCCGAACCCGCTCACCGGAACCTGCACGCCGAGCGTTTCCTGGGTACCGATCAGTACGTCCATGCGGTCGATGGAGTTGGCCCCGAGCTCCCTCATCGTGAGGTCGGGTGTGATGTGCACGCCCAGCAGCTCGGGCAGCACATCGACCAGGTTCCGGGTCAGAGCGGCGAAAATCTCGGATTCAGTCACGCGAAACTCCTAGCTCGCGAGGCCCACGGGGTCAGTCCGCGAGGGTGTAGTCGAACGAATACGAGTGCTTCCCATCGGCGTTCACGATCGTCATCCCACCGGCCAGCCCCTTGAGCTCCCCCGTTCCGGAGTCCGGCACCACGACCACACTCAGCGCGAGGTTCCCGGCCGACATCGTCCCGTTGTGCTGCAGGACGAAGGTTCCGCTCCGGCCGTGGAGCGTGCCGTCGACCCGTTCCATCGCCACGTACCCGGCCGACGTCCGCACCTGGCCCACCGTGCGCAGCACCTGGAGGGAAGCGGTACCGTCGAGGTCACCGCGGAAGACCTTGCTCACGGTGGCACTGAAACGCGACACTCCCCCCTCCTCGTCGTGCACGCGCTCGTCCCATTCCGTCTCGAAGGTGCCGACTGCCTGAGGCATGAAACTCTCCAGAGTGTGAAGCAACGTAAAGCCCTGCACCGGGAGCCCCCGGCCGCGTCGAGTATCCCGGCCCCCGCCCAACCGCCACAGTCAAAAGTGAGCACGGCCGAGCGCACCTCACACGCCCCGTCGGCGACGGCCGGACGGGTGCCGGGCCGGCGATGCCGGCTCCCGCGATCAGCACGTTCCGGTGTGTCCTGACGCGCCCTTTCGGCTTCCTCGTCTTCTCGCGTACCGGGCGGCAGACCGGGGCGGGACTCGTCCGGGCCGGCCGGGGACCGCTCGGCGCGCACGGTCCCCGGCCGGGTCTCAGACGGTGGCGTGCGGCTTGGTGCCGGAGTCGTCGGCCGTGGCCTCGGAGGTGGTGCCGTGCTGTTCTTCTTCGGGGCGGCCCTTCTCGGGCAGCAGGAAGGTGATCGCGAAGAAGGCCACCGGCAGGCACGCCTGAACGATCAGCGCGTGGTGGAAGCCGCCGGTGAAGTCGCCGGTCCTGACCTGGGCGAAGACCACCGAGCCGAAGACCGCGACGCCGATCGCGGTTCCCACCGCGAGGGGCAGGTTGCCCAGGCCCGCCTCACCAGCGGTGAAGTGCCGGCCGATCTGGAGGAACAGGGTCTCACCCGTCGAAGCATGCCCCGGCATGGCATGAACGTCCCCGGCTCAGTCGGCGGTGCCGGGCTCCACGACCCACTCGGCCTGCAGTCCGCTCACCGAAGCAATCATGTCGAAGTCGCCGTCGTAATGCAGGAGCGTGGCCCGATGCCGCTCGGCAGTTGCCGCGATGAGGACGTCGGCCAGCGAGAGCGCCCGGTGAAAGCCGGCATTCAGGGCCAGGGCCTGGATCTCGAGTGCCCGGTCGAACTCCTCGTCATTGCAGGGCAGGTAATCGAATCCTCGGAGCAGGGTACGCAGGCGCAGCGCCTCGGGCTTTCCGCGCGCCGAGTACAGAACCTCGTACTCGGTCGGGGCGCACACCGCCAGGAGCCCGTCGCGGTCCAGCACATCCAGTCGTGCCCGCACCGCCGGTTCGCCCCGGCGGGCCAGCGCGGACTTGTCGATGAGGTAGCGCCCCTTCACGCCGCCGAGGCCCCGCCTTCGCGCTTCAGCGAGCCGTCCGGGTTCCGCGGCCCCGTCTGCGAGCGAATCTCCGCGAACGTGTCCTCGAACTCACCATCGTCAATGGCATCGAACAACTCCCGGCGCAGCCGCAGCCTCACCCCCTCCTCCATGGCCGCCCGCACTGCGGCGGCCTTCGTCTTCACCCCGTACACCCGCATCGCCTGCTCGACGATCTCCTCATCCAGATCGATCACAGTCCTGGCCATCAGTTGTCCCTCCACAGCTCGACGCCCCAATAACGATATCAATTAGACCTCAGAAGTGATATCAAAATACTGGAGCGTGTCGAGAGTGCCTCGATCGGCATCGGGAGCACGACCTGGACTCCTCACAACGATCGACTCGTGGCCTCGGGAAGGCTCATCGGAGTGGAAACCTGGCACTGGCGGCCCATCCACGCCCCAGGACGGTCCGGAGGGCCAGGGATGACGACAGGTGACGAGGGGTCAGCCATCCCAGCACCATCCCAGCACGGGAGTTCCATCCCAGCACCGTGCAGCTCAGTCGCCCCGCCGGTCGCCCCCACTCGTCGCCTGCACGCTGACGCCGGATCCGACCGGCGCCACGGCCCGGTCCGCCGCGATGAGGGGTGCCGGCCGCATCGCGTTCTGCAGGACCGTCCGACAGTGGCCCCAGGCGCTCGGCAGCAGATGCCCGTAGATGTCGATCGTGGTCTTGACCGACCGGTGGGCCAGCCAGCGTGAGACCTCGTGGATCGGGACACCGTGGGTCAAGGCGGTCGAGGCGAAGAAGTGCCGCAGGCTGCCGGGTGTGTATGTCGCCTTGCCGTCCGGGCCGACCAGGCCGGCCGACTGGCACTCCTTCTTGAAGTGGTAGCCGTACGTGGACGCGGTGGGCATCGCGCCTTTGCCCTGGGAACGCGGGGAGAAGAAGGCTTCGAGCCTGCACCGCTTGCTCTTCTGCCCGATGAAGATCACGGGCACCGGCTTCCACGTCGACAGGTGAGCGTTCATCTCCTGATCAACAAAGAGAACGGTCGGAACATCGCGGTATTCACTCTCCGTCCGGTTCTTGAGCGGTACGAAGACCATGCGGCAGTCCGCGCGGTGGGCCATGGAGCTGACTTGCCAGCGGATCCTGACGAATCCGGGCCGTCGACATTCGGTGGAGAAGGCGAGGGCCTCGCTGGGACGTTGGCCGCTGTCCGCCTGCAAATAGACCGCGAGCCGGTACTGCGGCGATATGTGTGCCGCAATGAGGTCGACCTCCGCCGGCGTCGGATCTCGGGGGTCACTCCACCCGCCTTCAGGTCCAAGACGTCACCCAGGCGGACAGTCTCACCGCGGTGCAGCTACTGAGCGACGCCGGCGGCCTGCACGGCCACAAGTACGCCATTGACGCCCTCGTCGCCGCGATGGCGCTCCACTCCCCGGCACCCGTCCTCGTACTGACCTCGGACCGCGACGACTGGTCGAATCTCTGCGGCGACCGCGTACAGATCAAGGACGTATGAGCTGCTCCGGGTGTGAGTGGTCGCGATACAGGGCTGTCGCCGAGCGTGGATGCAGGGCCGGGTGCGGGGAGAGACACTGTGGGGCACGCCGGGCGGCAGGGGCTGGGGGCGGGTGACGTAGGGACCGAGGTTGTACGTCAACACAGCCCCCCGTCCACGAGCATCACCGTGCGCTGACCGGTGTGCCGCGCGATCGCCTCGAAGTCCCGATCACAGTGCAGCAACGCGACACCGGACAGCTCGGCGACCGCCGCGACCAGGAGATCGACCGGACCGGCGCTGCGGTGCTCACCGTGCGCGACCAGGATCTGTTGCACCTCCCGCGCGCGCCCGTAGACGCCGTCCGGAACCGGGGCCCAGGCATAGAACCCTTTGAGGTACTCCTGCATCTGCTTGTGGTGACTCGCCGACCTGGCGGAACGCAGCACCTCGATCTCCGTGATCTCGCACATGCCGACCAACCCGGAATCCAACGCCTCCCCCCAGCCCCAGGCGTCCGCGCCGCGCTGCAGAAAACGTGCCACAGCCGAGGTGTCGGCCAGATAGTTCACGCAGCCCGGCCCTCGTCTGCACCAGTACCGGGCCGGTACTGCCCCTTGTCCATCAATACATCCAGATCCAGCGCCTCGGCCGCAATACGCTCGGCCGCCAGCCTCGCCTCGTGCCGCTCGACCCGGTCACCGATCTCCCTCAGCGCACGATTGACCGTGTCCTTCTTCGTCTTCGTGCCGAAAGCCCGCTGCGCCACCGCCAGCGCCCGCTCATCAATCTCGATCAAGGTCTTACCCATATCCGGTCCTCCCTTCCCCACCCTTCTTGTATCCAAAATTTATCACGGATATACGCAGGCCGGTCACCCTCCCCATCGCCTCCGAGGGGGCCCGCGCGGGCCCCCTCGACACACCCGCCTTGACGGTTCATCAATTCATCCAGCACGGCAAAAAGCAGGAAGTACACCCCGGCGCGGGACGGCAGGTCTCTCAGCCGCTGCTGGACCGCCCGGCTCTCCTCGCATGCAAGCTGTCCTGGTCGACCGCCTGTACCGACGAGCTCCGCCGCTCCGCGTCTGGGTCCCGTCAACGGGCTCACGTGACCGATCGAGGTGCCGGCCCTCCCCGCAGCCGGACAGGCGAGAAGCCCGAAGTCCCCGTCGAATGCCTGCCGCAGGGCGCCGACATCTCCCACGTCACCGGCCGGGAGGCCGTCGACGACATCGCGACCCTGGAGCACTTCACCCGGTTCGCGCGGCCCTCCGGGCCGTCAGCACTGTCCGGCCCACGCGGGTGAGTGCCCCGGCCTCAGAGCCAGCGCCGCCGTTTGAACACACCCCAGAGACCGGCGCCGAAGCTGATCACGAGGGCGACCGCGAACGGGTATCCCCAGGTCCAGTGCAGCTCCGGCATGTGGTCGAAGTTCATGCCGTAGACAGAGGCGATCAGGGTCGGGGTGAAGAGGATGGCCGCCCATGAGGAGATCTTCTTGACCTGCTCACCCGTCGCACCGGGCAGCACACTGTCCGAAACCCAGCACGGGCGTTCCCATCCCAGCACGGGAAAAAACCAAGGGCCCGACTCCAAAGAGTCGGGCCCTCTCCGACCTGGGCGTTTGCCAGATCAGCGACGTGGTGACATGTCAGCGGCTACACGTTGAAGCGGAACGTTCAGCACAGAGCTCCGACCTGCGAAAACGCGGTTCTGAAAGTGGCCATCCAGCACCGATCAGCACGGTGCGAGTTCATCCAGCACATCCAGCACACGCAACCGCGACGAGGGGAGCCTGTCCACCGCCACGACATCCTTTGTGTACACACGAGACACTCGGTACCCTTGGGCCCATGACGCAGCCGCTACCCATAGAGTCCATCCGCGACGTGCGCGCTCACCTGGCGGAGGTCGTGGAGCGCGCGGACCGCGACGACGTACCCACGGTGATCACGCGCCGGGGCAAGGAAGTCGCCGCCGTGGTGTCCATTGAGGTGCTGCGCAAGTACCAGGAATGGGAAGAGCGTGAGATCAACCGGATCATCGACGAGCGCATGGCCAATCCGGCACCCGGCATCCCGATCGAGGACATCATGAGGGAGACGCTGGCGCGCAGTGAGTGAGTACCGAACCGTCTTCCGACCCGAGGCCCAGGCCGAGCTCCGGAAGATCCCTCGCGACGTGGCGCTGCGCATCCTGGCCAAGCTGACCGAGCTGGAAACCGACCCTCTCGGCTTCAACACCACCGCACTCGTCTCCCAGCCCGAACGTCGCCGCCTCCGCGTCGGCGACTACCGCGTCGTCTACACGATCGACAACGGGGAACTGGTGATCTGGGTCGTGCACGTCGGCCACCGGTCCACCGTTTACGGGACCTGATCACCACTGACCCCACGCCAGAATATCCAGCACCCATCCCACCCGGCGACAACGAAGGGGTCGGACTCGACCGAGTCCGACCCCTTCTGACCTGCACACTTGACCAATCAGGTCACGTGCAGCAAGTGAACGACTACACGTTGAAGCGGAACTCCACCACGTCGCCGTCCTGCATCACGTAGTCCTTGCCCTCCATGCGGGCCTTGCCCTTCGCGCGGGCCTCGGTGACCGAGCCGGTTTCGACCAGGTCGTCGAAGGAGATGATCTCCGCCTTGATGAAGCCCTTCTGGAAGTCGGTGTGGATGACACCGGCCGCCTCGGGGGCCGTGGCGCCCTTCTTGATCGTCCAGGCGCGGGTTTCCTTGGGGCCTGCCGTGAGGTACGTCTGGAGGCCCAGGGTGTCGAAGCCGACGCGGCCGAGGGTGGCGAGGCCGGGTTCCTCCTGGCCCATGGACTGGAGGAGTTCCAGGGCCTCGTCGTCGTCCAGCTCGATCAGCTCGGACTCGATCTTGGCGTTCAGGAAGATCGCCTCGGCCGGGGCGACCAGGGCGCGCTGTTCGTTCTTGAAGTCCTCGTCGACCAGTTCGTCCTCGTCGACGTTGAACACGTAGATGAAGGGCTTGGTCGTGAGGAGGTGCAGCTCGTGGAGGAGGCGGCCCTTCTCCGTGGAGGCCGTGATGCCCGCGTGGAAGAGGGTGTCGCCCGCTTCGAGGATCTTCTGCGCCTCCTCGACCGCGGCCAGGACCGCGACCTTCTCCTTCTGGAGGCGGGACTCCTTCTGGAGGCGCGGGACCGCCTTCTCGACGGACTGGAGGTCCGCGAGGATCAGCTCCGTGTTGATCGTCTCGATGTCGTCCTTCGGCGAGACCTTGCCGTCGACGTGCACGACGTTCTCGTCCTTGAACGCGCGGATGACCTGGCAGATCGCGTCCGACTCGCGGATGTTCGCGAGGAACTTGTTGCCCAGGCCCTCGCCCTCGCTCGCGCCGCGCACGATCCCCGCGATGTCGACGAAGTCCACCGTCGCCGGCAGCACCTTCTGCGAGCCGAAGATCTTCGCCAGGGCTTCCAGACGGTGGTCCGGGACGCCGACCACGCCGACGTTCGGCTCGATCGTGGCGAACGGGTAGTTGGCCGCCAGCACGTCGTTCTTGGTCAGGGCGTTGAACAGGGTCGACTTGCCGACATTCGGCAGTCCGACGATTCCGATACTAGTACTCATGCCACAAACGTCCGCTCAGGATCAAGAAGGGTGGGGTCGGCCGCGACTCCTGGCACGCTCACCGGCTTCCCGTTCGCACGGCAGCCCGAGCGCGCCATCGTCCACGTGCGCGTATCACGGTACAGGGACACGGGCGAGTAGATCTCCTTCGAACTCCCGATCGACACATCCGGCCTCTGCCGCCGAGGCGGCCGGAAGCGGTCAGAACCAGTGCAGGCAGTGCGGGGAGAGGTCGCTCCCGAACAGCGCGTCCGCGAGCATAGCGGCGCCCGGGCGGTGCGCCCGGATGTGTCCGGCGCGCACCAGCGTGCTCGGGCGGGTACCGCCGAGGTAGACCGAGCCCAGGTCCCGTACGTCCAGGGACAGGTCGGGCTGCCGGTCCGTGGGCACGCACTCCGCCCCGCCGTCGCGGACGGTCAGCAGGTAGCGGCCCTGCTCGCCCAGGAAGGGGTCGTCGACTTCCAGCACGAGTTCCCCCTCCGTGAACCAGCCGCGCGCCGTCAGGGCACGCGGTACGTCGAGGAGGCGTACCCAGAGCCAGTCGGTGTGGCCGCCGACCTCACCGGCCCGGACGTCCGCGAGCTGCCAGCGCAGCGGATGCTCGGGCTGGACGTGCCGGAACACGACCTGGGAGACCAGGTCGTGCCCGAGGGCGTACCGGGCCAGGGCGGTGAAGGCCGCGTCGTCGACGGCGATGGTCTCGTCGACCGTCAGGGTGTTCTGGTCGCCGACGGGGCCGATGGAGTAGCTGGCGTACCCGTCCGCGTCGCCGTCCGCGTTCCGGTGGACGGCGACGTGGCGAGGTGCCCGGGAAACCGGCGGCTGGCCCGCGCCGAGGTCCCACCAGCGGTGCGGCCGGGACAGCGCGCCGGGCTGGGCGCGGCGGTACCGGTCGTAGACCGCTTCGAGGATCTCGCCGCACTCGGCCCGCCGCAGCACCTCGACGGAACCGGTGCCGGGGGTGTCCGGAGCACCGGGGCCGCCTCCCTCCGGCGCTCCCGCCCCCCGCGGCTCCGCCGCCTCCGCCCTGTGCCGCGCCACCGTCAGCCGCGCCGTCGACGTCGCGGGGCCGTACCCGAACCGGCCGTAGATCCGCGCCTCCGAGGCCAGCAGCACCGCCAGGAACTCGCCCCGCTCCCGCACCTCGGCGAGCTGGTGGCGCATCATCGCGCTGAGCACGCCGCGTCGCCGGTGCGAGGGCAGGACACCGACGGCCGTCACTCCGGCGGCCGGGACGGGCTTCCCGCCGGGCAGGGTGAGCTCGAAGGAGTGCGCGGCGGCGGTGCCCACGGGCTTTCCGTCCGGTGCCACGGCGAGCAGGCCGCGGTCCATCTCCAGCGCCGACCACCAGCGTCCGCCGTCCGCGATCGGGGTCTCCGGGAATTGCCCGAAGGCCGTGTGGACGGTCTCGACAAAGACCTCCAGGTCCTCATCGGTCGTGGGACGGATCTCCATCACTGCCGCTTTCTCTTCGGGATTCGGGAGTCGGGAATCGGGAGTCGGGAGTCGGAACGGGGCACAGCGTACGGGGAGCGGCCGGGTCCCGAGCCGGTCGCGCCGGGCTACTCGTGGGCGGAGCGCAGGGTCACCGCCCCGCGAAAGCCCCCCGGCGCCATCCTCGACATCGCGTCCAGCGACGCGTCCGGCACCGGCAGGAGGTGGGCGTCGACCCAGGTGTCTCCGGTCGCGCCGTTGGCCCAGGGGTCATCGATCACCACGGCACCGGGCACGACGCCGTGGCAGAGCACCCAGTGCGGGACCTCGAACCCCTGCATCGCGGCGAGCGAGAGCAGCAGGAGTACGTGATCCCGCCGGCCGATCACGTCCCGGACCGCGCTCAGGGGGAAGTGGCCCGGGTCGACCGGGACGCCGATGCGCTCGGCCTCCGTACGGGACACGCTCTGCAGCAGCGCGCGCCACTCCTGGTCGCCCGGGGCGAGGTGGTCGAGCATGACCGGCCGGTCCGTGTCGAGGTGGACCGTCACCCCGGACGACGGCCGTGCCCGGCGCAGGGCGACGCCCAGGCCGACGGGCTCGCAGGCCATGAAGTTGGTCGCGTCCCGCCACAGCGTCAGCTCCGCCCGGCGGTCCAGCGCCTCGCGCGGCAGGACGCCCGCGTGCACCTGCGCGACGAGGCCGGTGACGGCGCCGCAGCTGAAGTGGGTGGTCTGCCCGTAGTACGGAGGCGCGGTCACCGCGTCGTCGTTCAGCCAGCGGACGTAACCGGTGGCCGGGCCGTTCGCACCCTCCGACTGCGAGAGCGGTGGTTCCAGGGCGGCGAAGCCCGCGGCGGCGGCCTCCTCCGGTGTGACCGTCCACCCCTCCCACTTCAGCTGGACGAGCCCCCGGCCGCGGGCGTGGGCGGCGACGGCCTCGATGACGGCCGGTACGTCGCCGACGGCATCCACGATCTTCAGATACGCCGTGTCCGGGCGGGCGGTCACGAGCGCGGCACCCCTCCACTCCTCGCCGTCACCGCGCACGGCGACGATGCGCGGGGCGTGGGCGGAGCGGTCGACCGCGCCCCAGCGCTCCGCCACCTCCGGGTGGACGAGCGGGGCCGGCGCGGTGCCGGGTTCGTACGGCATGACGATGCTGTTCACGGACGGCACGGGCCCTTCCTGTCGGGACTGTGGGATCGGCATGTGAGTACTCCGGAAAACATCACGCGCGGGACTGCCTCAGCACCCACACGAAGTACGGTGCGCCGACCAGCGCGATCATCAGCCCCGCCGGCACCTGGGAAGGGGCCGCGACAGTGCGGCCCAGCGCGTCCGCCACGCACACCAGCAGCCCGCCGAGCAGCATCGCGACCGGGATCGCCCGGGCCTGCCGGGCGCCCACCAGGGAACGGGCGAGGTGCGGGGCGACGAGCCCCACGAAGCCGACGACACCGATGGCGATCACGCTGAGCGCGGCGAGCACGGCGGCGATCGCCAGGGCCGCGAAGCGGGTGCGCTCCACCCTGACGCCGACGATGCGCGGGGTGTCCTCGTCGACGGCGAGCAGGTCGAGCCGTTCGCGCATGGACAGCAGTACGGGAAGGGCGAGGGCCAGGCCCACGGCGACCGGGACGGTGTCGGAGAACGTACGGCCGTAGGTCGTGCCGGAGAGCCAGGTGAAGATGCGGGGCGTGTTGTACGGGTCGGCGCGCAGCAGGAGGAAGGTGGTCACGGCGCTGAGGCCGTACCCGACGCCGATGCCGATCAGCACGAACCGGTCGGGCAGGAAGCCCCCGCGCCAGGCCAGCAGGGCGATCACCGCGAAGGTGGCGAGCCCGGCCGCCACGGCGACCGCGACGAGCACCGTCCGTCCGCCGCCGAGCCCCGAGGTGACGACGCCCGCGGCGCCCAGCCCGGCGCCCGCGGTGATGCCGAGGATCCCCGGCTCCGCGAGCGGGTTGCGTACGGTGCCCTGCACCACGCATCCGGCGAGTCCGAGCGCCATGCCGGCGAGGACCGCGGCGGTGACCCGGGGCACCCGGTCGTCCAGGGCGGCCCCGATCAGGTCGGGGGCGGTGCCCTGCATCCAGAGGGCGAGGTCCCCGGTCTTCAGCCAGAGGCTCCCGGCCAGGGTCCCGACGAGAGCGGCCGCGGCCAGCAGGGCCGCCGCGCCGGTCACGACGAGGAGGTAGGCGCGCCGGGAGCGTGCGGCGACCCGGGCCCGTGGCGGCTGCTGGATCCGGCCCGTGTCGCGCAGCCGCAGCGCGAGGACCACGATCACGACGGAGCCGAGCAGCGCGGTCGGCACCCCGGTGGGGATGGAGGCCGCCCCGTCCGCGCCCTGCACCGCGCGCAGGACCGCGTCCGCGAGCAGGATGAGCAGCGCGCCGACCAGGCCGGCCGCGGGGATCAGGAGCAGGTGCCGACGCAGCGCGCGGACCCGCCCGGCGATCAGGCGGGCCAGGACGGGCGCGCCGAGGCCGACGAACGCCATCGGGCCCGCGAGGGTGACCGAGGTGCTGGTCAGGAGGACCGCGCAGACCACGGCGGCCACCCGGGTGCTCCGGATCGGCACGCCGAGGGTGGCCGCTGTGTCGTCGCCCAGGTTCATCACGTCCAGCCGCCGGGACAGCGCCAGGGCGGCGCAGAGCACCAGGACGACGAGGGGGACGGCGCGCAGCGACGCGTCGATGTTCAGCTGCGAGAGCGAGCCGCTCCCCCAGGCGTAGAGGCCGGTGGTGTTCTGCTTGAACAGGATGAGGAGCATCCCGGTCGCGGAGTCCAGGGCCATCGCCAGCGCCGATCCGGCGAGGATGAGGCGGGTGCCCGAGGTGCCCGCCGCCCGGCCCGCGAGGAGCAGCACGAGCGCCGCCGCGGCCAGGCCGCCGGCGAAGGCGACGACGCCCGAGGCCCACAGCGGTACGGCGAGGCCGAAGGCGGCGACGAGCGAGACGGCGAAGTAGGACCCGGCCGAGACCGCGAGGGTGTCGGGCGAGGCCAGCGCGTTGTGCGTGACGGACTGGAGCAGCGTGCCGGCGCAGCCGAGGGCGAAGCCCACCGCGACGCCCGCGAACAGGCGTGGCAGTCGGGAGCCGGTGAGGATCTCGCCCACCGGTGCGCCGTCGGCGCCGTCCCGTTCCCCGGCGAGGTGGCGCACCAGGTCGCCGACGCCGACGCCCGAGGTGCCCTGGGTCAGGTGCCACAGGCCCACCAGGACGGTCGCGGCGAGGAGGACCGCCAGGACGGCCGCCCCGGCGGGAGCGCCGCCGCGGTCCTTGAGCGGACGCGTGGACGCTCCCTCGGTGGGTACGGCGCTCACTTCTTCTCGAGTACGTCGACGTAGGCGTCGATCGCCTGCTCGTTGGAGCGGGGGCCGCCGGCGCCCCACACCCGCGCCGGGAAGGCGTGGGCGCGGCCTTCCTCGACGGCCGGGAGCTTCTTCCAGATCGGGTTCTTCTGCAGCGCGGCGACGTAGCCGCCGGCGCCCTCGTCGTTGGCGTAGAAGAGGTTCGCGTCGCCGACCGCGACAAGTCCCTCGACGTCCGTCTGCGCGAGGCCGTAGGCGGGGTCGACTCCCCCGTCACCGTGCTCCTTGTTGACGCTGCTGGTCCACGCCGGCTTCAGGCCGAGCTCCTTGCCCAGCTCGGTGAAGAGGGCGCCGTCGCTGTAGGGGCGGACGGTGAGGTTGTTACCTTCCAGCCAGCCGTCGAAGAACACGAAGTCCTTCGTCGGCAGGTCGGCGTCGGTGACCTGCTGCTTCGCCTTCGCGAGGTGGGCGTCGAACTCCTTGAGCACCTGGTCGGCGCGCTCGGTGCGCCCCGTGGCCTCGCCGATCATGCTGAAGACCTGGCGCATGTTCCCGATCGGGTCCTTCGGGTTCGCGCCGCGCGTGGCGAGCACGGGGACGCCCCGCTTCTCCAGCTTCTTGATCATCTCGTCCTTGGCGTCGAACGCCTCCACGACGATGAGGTCGGGCTCGGCCGCGTACAGGGTGTCGAGGTCGGGCTCCTCGCGGGTGCCGATGTCGGTCACCCCGCCGGGCAGCTTCTCCGCGCTGACCCAGGTGCTGTAGCCCTTCGCGTCGGAGACGGCGGCGGGGGTGACGCACAGCGTCAGCGCGTCCTCGACCTGCTGCCACTCCAGGACCGCGATGCGCTTGGCGGGCTTGTCGAGCTTCACCTGCCGGCCGACGCCGTCCGTGAGGGAGACCGGCCCGGTCGACGTGGTGGTGGTGTCGTCGGCGCAGCTCTTCGACGCGGGGGCGGCACTGGCGCTGCTCTTGGCCGTGACGTCGTCGGCGTCGGTCGTACCGCAGGAGGTGAGGGCGAAAAGGGCGAGCCCGGTCGTGGCTGCGGCCGTCAGGCGGCTGGCGCGGTTCATGGAGGGTCCTCTTTCTGGAAAATTCTCGAAGGGTGCGCCGGAGCGCGGCACGGCTGCTCCGGAAGGGGTGGCGTCCTCGTCAGGAGAGGTGGCGCCCGAGGGGGTCGATGCGCAGCCGGTCCGTACGCGGGTCAAGGGCGACGTCGACGCGGATGTCGTAGACCAGGCCGATGTTCTCGGCGGTGAGCACGTCGGCCGGTGCGCCCGCCGCGTGGATACGGCCTGCGTGCATGAGGACCAGCGTGTCCGCGACCCGGGACGCCTGGTCGAGGTCGTGCAGCACGATCCCGACGGCGAGGCCGTGCCGCTCCACGAGGTCCCGCACCAGGTCGAGCGTCTCGAACTGATAGCGCAGGTCCAGGTGGTTGGTCGGTTCGTCCAGCAGCACGACACCGGTGTCCTGGGCGAGGCAGGCCGCAAGCCAGACGCGCTGCATCTCTCCGCCGGAGAGCTCCCCGACCTGCCGGTCCGCCATGTCCCGTACACCGGTGACGCCCATGGCGCGGTCGACGGCGGCACCGTCCTCGGCGGTCGGTCCGGCGAAGCCGCGCCGGTAGGGGTGGCGCCCGAACGCCACCACCTCCGCGACCGTCAGCCCCTGGGGCGCGGGCCGCGACTGGGAGAACAGGGTGACTTCGCGGGCGAACCCCCGGGGGCTGAGCAGGGCCGCGTCCCGCTCGTCCGCTCCGTCGGGGGCCCCGAGGGTCACCCGGCCGCCGTCCACCTGGTGCAGCCGGGAGAGCGCGCGCAGCAGCGTGGACTTGCCGCTGCCGTTCGGCCCCACGAGGGCGGTCGCGCGGCCGGGTTCCAGGGTGACCGAGACGCCGTGGACGACCGGCTCGCCGCCGTAGCGCAGTACCAGGTCGCGTCCGTGGAGCGCGGCTGCCGGTCCGGCGGGGCCGGCCGGGAGTCTTCCGGCACGGCGGAAGGGGCTTGTGAACATGAGGAGGTCCGGGTGATCGGAGGGGCGCGGAGTGGGGCACCCCCCGCCCGGCCTTCACCGGCCGGGCCGCGCGCTCTCCCGCACGCGGGCAGCACTGAGCACGGCGAGCAACAACTAAGGGTTACCTAACTCGAAGAAGACTATATTCCGCTTGTCATGCAGACAATCCGGCGTTCTCGCCACCCGATACGGGATTCCGGACATCCCCGGAGGCTGCCACCGCCCCGAAGAACGCGCCGGGCGTGGTTCCCATGACGCGCCGGAAGGCGGCGATGAAGGAGCTGGGCTGCGCGTAGCCGAGGTGCTCGGAGACGGACCTCACATCGAAGCCGTCGGACAGGAGCGTCAGCGCCCGGTGCACCCGCAGCATCTGCCGCCACTGCGCGAAGGAGAGCCCGGTCGACCGGCGGAACGCACGGGTGATCGTGCGGTCGCTGGTCCCCAGCCACCGCGCCCACTCCTCCAGTGAGCGTCCGTCGGCGGGATCGTCCAGCAGGGCTTCGGCGATCGCGTCGATCCGGGGATCGCCGGGCAGCCGCAGCGCCAGCTGGTGCTCCGAGGGCTCGATCACGTCGAACACGACGGCCTCCGCCCGCAGCCGGGCCGCCTCGCCGAGATCCGTGCGCGAGAGATGGGTCAGCAGCGATACGAGCAACGGAGTCATGGCGATCGCCTTGGGTTCCCCGAACGCGAACGGCGTGCGGTCGGGTGCGAAGAAGGCGCTGTGGAACCGCGCGCCCTCCGTCGCCCGGCCCACGTGCACCACCCCGGCGGGCATCCAGAGCCCGTGCCCCTCGAACACGGTGAAGACGCGGTCGCCCACCCGGGACGTCAGCGTCCCGCCGCGCACCCAGACGAGCTCGTGCAGCCGGTGCGCGTGCCGCGCCCACTCCGTGGGGGCGGGGACGATCCGGAACTCCGCGACGACGGCACCGGAGGCCGGCGACCGCTCCGGGAGCGCCCCGGCCCGCCGCAGCACCGTGCCCGCCTCGCGCCGCCACAGCCCCGGGCTCACCTCACCGCGGGACGACCGGACCATGCGGACGAGTCTAAGGGCCGTCCCGGACCGGTTCCCGTTGCGCCGTGTGGCATCGAACTCATCCCCAAGGTCGGCCAAAGGGCGTGTCCCGCACCCGGTTCCCGCCTCCCGGCGACCTACGTTGTCCCGGTGGAGCAGCACAGGACACGTCCCCCGCAGCGCAGGCAGACCCGGCAGGCCCCGTCGTCCCCGCTGGGGGCGGCCAAGGGAGCCAGGAAGGCCGACGGCGCGGGGGCCCTCGGTCACCGGGTGATGAGCGCCCCCGCCGGGCGGCCCGTCTCGCCCGCCGTGCTCGCCCTGCGCCGGCTGCCCAATCCCCGGCTCACCGGAATCGGCGCCGGGCTCTTCGCGGCCGCCGCGATGTTCCTCGTCGGGTGCCTGGACCGGTTGCTGTTCGACGACTCCGCCGCCGTGTTCGGTGTGCTGTTCCTGCCGGTCAGCGCGCTGACCGCGCTCTGGGTACGGCCGGCGGACCTGGTGACCGCGCCGATCAGCGTGCCCATCGCCTTCGCCGTCGGCGTCGCGCCCATCTCCGGCGGCGCCGGCGGCTTCGGCGGCCAGGCCATGGCCGTCGTCACCGCGCTCGCCGTGCACGCCGGCTGGCTGTACGGCGGCACCCTCGTCGCCGGCCTCATCGCCTCCGTACGGAAGGTCCGGCTGATGCGGGCCCGGCAGCGGCGCATGATGCTGGCCGCGCAGACCGCCCGCCCCGCCGCCGCGCCGCCGTCACCGGCCGCCCGCCCGGCGGGACGCGCCCCGCGCAGGCCCTCCCGGCGTTAGACCGCGTCCGGCGGGCTTCCGCCGCCTCCGCGGGCGCCCGCCCGGCCGGGAGGGGTCCCTCCCGGCCGGGCCCGGCTACTTCGACGCGGCCTCGGCCGCCGCCATCGCCGCTCCCACGATCCCCGCGTTGTTCTGGAGCTCCGCCGGGACCATCTCGGCCCGTACGCGCTCGATCAGCGGCAGGAACTTGTCGGCCTTGCGGCTGATGCCGCCGCCGATGATGAACAGTTCGGGCGAGAACAGCATCTCCACGTGCACCAGGTACTTCTGCACCCGGCGGGCCCAGTGGTGCCAGCCCAGGTCCTCGTCCTCCTTGGCCTTCGTGGAGGCGTGCTTCTCCGCGTCGTGGCCGTTCAGCTCCAGGTGGCCGAGCTCCGTGTTCGGTACGAGCCTGCCGTCGATGAAGAGCGCGCTGCCGATCCCCGTACCGAACGTCAGTACGACCACCGTGCCCTTGCGGCCCCGGCCCGCGCCGAACGTCATCTCGGCGATGCCCGCCGCGTCCGCGTCGTTGAGCACGGTGACCGGGAGGCCCAGCCTGTCGCCGAGCAGGGTGCCGGCGTCCAGGTCGATCCAGCCCTTGTCGACGTTGGCCGCGGTGCGGGTGAGGCCGCCCGTGACGACGCCCGGGAAGGTGATCCCCACCGGGCCCTTCCAGTCGAAGTGGCCGACCACCTCGGCCACGCACCCGGCCACGTCACCGGGGGTGGCCGGGTGCGGTGTCAGTACTTTGCGGCGCTCCTGCGCCAGGTCTCCGCGGTCCAGGTCCACGGGAGCACCCTTGATCCCGGATCCGCCGATGTCCACGCCGAAGATCTCCATGTGATCCACCGTACGGGCACCCGTGCGCGATCACTCCCGGAACGCCGCCCAAAGGCGCCCGCTACTCGCCCTTCAGGGCCGCCGCCTCCGCGCGCAGGTCGCGGCGCAGTTCCTTCGGAAGGGAGAAGACGATCGACTCCTCGGCCGCCTTCACGATCTCGACGTCCTCGAAACCCCGCTCGGCCAGCCACGCCAGCACACCGTCGACCAGCACCTCGGGCACGGACGCGCCGGAGGTGACGCCGACCGTGGAGACGCCGTCCAGCCAGGCCTCGTCGATCTCGTCGGCGCCGTCGACCAGGTGGGAGGCGCCGGCGCCCGCACCGAGGGCGACCTCGACCAGGCGGACCGAGTTGGAGGAGTTCTTCGAGCCGACGACGATCACCAGGTCGGCGTCGGAGCCCATCTGCTTCACCGCGGTCTGGCGGTTCTGCGTGGCGTAGCAGATGTCGTCGCTGGGGGGCGAGATCAGCAGCGGGAACTTCTCCTTGAGCGCGCCGACCGTCTCCATCGTCTCGTCGACCGAGAGCGTGGTCTGGGAGAGCCAGACGACCTTCGACGGGTCGCGCACCTCGACGTTCTCCACGTCCTCGGGGCCGTCGACCAGGGTGATGTGGTCGGGGGCCTCGCCGGAGGTGCCGATGACCTCCTCGTGGCCCTCGTGGCCGATGAGGAGGATGTCGAAGTCCTCCTGCGCGAAGCGCACGGCCTCCTTGTGGACCTTGGTGACCAGCGGGCAGGTCGCGTCGATGGTGGCGAGCTTCCGCTCGGCCGCCTCCTGGTGCACGGTCGGGGCGACGCCGTGCGCGGAGAACATCACGATCGAGCCCTCGGGGACCTCCGCCGTCTCCTCGACGAAGATCGCGCCCTTCTTCTCCAGGGTCTGCACGACGTACTTGTTGTGGACGATCTCGTGGCGCACGTAGACCGGGGAGCCGTACTGCTCCAGGGCCTTCTCCACGGCGATCACGGCACGGTCCACGCCCGCGCAGTAGCCACGGGGAGCGGCGAGGAGGACGCGTCGGGGGGTCGTAGCAGTCATGCGTCCCATCGTAAGGCCGTACCGAACAGGCGCGGGGGGCGGCGGGTCTGGAGACTGATCTTCGAGCGAGGGGGATCCGATCTTCACGCGACCGACGGAGGGCGGCTCATGGCCGACAGCGGTACGGGACCCGGCAGCGGGAGCGGCGGCAGCACCGCGGGGACGGCCGGGCTGCGGCGGACCCTCGGGTTCCGGGACCTGGTGGTCTACGGGTTGCTGTTCATCGCCCCGATGGCCCCCGTGGGGGTGTTCGGGACACTCGACGCGAAGTCGGACGGGGCGGTCGCGCTGGTGTACGTCGCCGCGACCGTCGTGATGGCGTTCACCGCGTTCAGTTACGCCCAGATGGTGCGGGTCGCGCCGATGGCCGGTTCGGTGTTCGCGTACGCCCGCAAGGGGCTCGGCGAGGGGCCCGGCTTCATCGCCGGGTGGATGGCGATGCTGGACTACCTGCTGATCCCCGCCGTGGCGTACCTCTTCTCCGGGATCGCGATGAACTCGCTGGTTCCGGAGGTCTCGCGGTGGGTGTGGACGGCGCTCGCGGTGGTCGTGACGACCCTGCTCAACCTGTGGGGCGTGCGCGCCGCCGCCCGGGTGGGTTTCGCGGTGCTCGCGATGGAGATCGTGGTGCTGCTGGTGTTCGTGGTGTCCGCGGTGGTGGTGCTCGTACGGGACGGGGCGCAGCGCGGCTGGCTGACGCCGCTCACCGGGGATGCGGGTTTCTCCACGGCGGCGGTGCTGGGCGCGGTGTCCGTGGCGGTGCTCTCGTACCTCGGGTTCGACGCCATCGCCTCGTTCGCGGAGGAGGTGACGGGCGGCTCGGCGCAGGTGGCGCGGGCGGTGCTGTTCTGCCTGGTGCTCACGGGGGTGCTGTTCGTGGCGCAGGCGTATCTCGCCGCGCTGCTGGAGCCGATGACCTCGGCGGAGCTGACCGCCGATCCGGGGGCGCAGGGTTCGGCCTTCTACGACACGGTGGACGCCGCGGTGGGGACCTGGCTGCACGATCTGGTGGCCGTGAGCAAGGCGATCGGGGCGGCGTTCGCGGCGCTGGCGGGGCAGGCGGCGGCCGGCCGGCTGCTGTTCGCGATGGCCCGCGAGCGGCGGCTGCCGGCGCTGCTGTCCCGGATCGACGCCCGTTCCGGGGTGCCCCGGGTGGCGATCCTGCTCGCGGCCGTCGTGACGCTGGTGGCGGCGGTGTGGGCGGCCCGGCGCGACGACGGGCTCGACCATCTGGTCTCGGTCGTGGACATCGGGGCGCTGACGGCGTTCGTGCTGCTGCACGCGTCGGTGGTCGGCTGGTTCGTGGTGCGGCGGATGGAGGGGACGCCGGACTGGTGGCGGCATCTGCTGGTGCCGGTGGTGGGTGCCGGGGTGCTGATCGCGGTGATCGTGGAGGCGACGGCGAGCGCCCAGGTGGTGGGGGCCTGCTGGCTGGCGGTGGGGCTCGTGGTGCTGCTGGTGCAGCGGGGGCGGCGGGGTGGGGTGCGGTGAACCGGGGCGGGGGCGCGCGGTCCGCCGGGCGGGGAGGGGCCGTTGTCGGTCCCGGCCGTTACGCTCGCTCGCATGGCTCTGAACACTTCCCCGGAAGCGCCGCTGCCCGTCGGTGACGTGTCGCGGCTCATCGGCGGCTGGATCGACCGGCTCGGTTCGGTCTGGGTCGAGGGCCAGATCACCCAGCTGTCCCGGCGGCCGGGCGCCGGGGTGGTGTTCCTGACGCTGCGCGACCCGTCGCACGACATCTCGGTGAGCGTGACGTGCTTCCGGCAGGTCTTCGACCGGATCGCCGATGTCGTGTCGGAGGGCGCGCGGGTCGTCGTGCTCGCCAAGCCCGAGTGGTACGCGCCCCGGGGGCAGCTCTCGCTGCGCGCGACGGAGATACGGCCGGTCGGCATCGGTGAGCTGCTGGTGCGGCTGGAGCAGCTGAGGAAGTCCCTGGCCGCCGAGGGGCTGTTCGCCCTCGACCGCAAGAAGCCGCTGCCCTTCCTGCCCCAGCTGATCGGCCTGGTCTGCGGACGGGCGTCGGCGGCCGAACGCGATGTACTGGAGAACGCCCGCCGCCGGTGGCCCGCCGTCCGCTTCGAGGTCCGCAACACGGCCGTGCAGGGGGTGCACGCGGTCAGCCAGGTCGTGCGGGCCGTCAAGGAGCTGGACGGCGTCCCGGACGTCGACGTGATCGTCGTGGCGCGCGGCGGCGGCAGCGTCGAGGACCTGCTGCCGTTCTCGGACGAGGAGCTGATCCGTACGGTCGCGGCCTGCCGGACGCCGGTGGTCTCGGCGATCGGGCACGAGCCGGACTCCCCGCTGCTCGACCTCGTCGCGGACGTACGGGCGTCCACGCCGACGGACGCGGCGAAGAAGGTCGTGCCGGATGTGAGCGAGGAGCTGGACCGGGTGCGGCAGCTGCGGGACCGGTCCCTGCGGGCGGTACGGGGACTGCTCGACCGGGAGGAGCGGGGCCTGGCCCACGCGCTGGGGCGGCCCTGCATGGAGCATCCGCGGCGGATGGTGGACGAGCGCGCGGCGGACGTCGAGGCGCTGGCCGGGCGGGCCCGCCGGGTGCTGGGCCATCTGCTGGACCGGGCGGACTCGGAGCTGGCCCACACCCGGGCCCGGGTGCTCGCCCTGTCGCCCGCCGCGACCCTGGAGCGCGGCTACGCGGTGCTCCAGCGCGCCGACGGGCACGTGGTCCGCGATCCCGCCGACGCGGGCGGGGCCGGGGAGACGCTGCGGGCCCGGGTCTCGGGGGGCGAGTTCGCGGTGCGGGTCGCGGAGTAGGGCCGGGGGTCACAGGGCTCGGGCCCCCGTGACCCCGCGGGGATGGACGTACAGGCCGGCACGGACCGGCACATGCCGACGCATAGGGTTGATCACATGACGGACGACGGGACGGCGGCCGCCGCCGCGACGGGGACGCTCGGTTACGAGCAGGCGCGCGACGAGCTGATCGAGGTCGTACGCCGCCTGGAGGCGGGCGGGACCTCGCTGGAGGACTCCCTCGCGCTCTGGGAGCGCGGCGAGGAGCTGGCGAAGGTGTGCCGCCACTGGCTGGAGGGCGCCCGGGCCAGGCTCGACGCCGCACTGGCGGGCCCGCCGGACGGCGAGGGGCCGGACGCCTCGGGTCCGGCGGCGGACGCGGACGCGGGCTGAGGCGGGACGCGCCCCGGTTCGTATTCCACGGATCGGGGTGAGTCTCCCCACTTCCGATTTAGTTGAATGTTAACGCACTTTCCCCGTACGGTGATCGTCGTGGCTCGGTCCCCCGCGGATCGCCGCTCGATCCCCCGTGTACGTCCGGAAGGTAATACGCACGATGTCTCTCGTTCTCGACTCCGCCGCCCAGGACCTCCTCTTCCGCGAGGCCCGTACCGCCAACACGTTCACCGACGAGCCGGTGACCGACGAGCAGGTCCAGGCCATCTACGACCTGGTCAAGTACGGCCCGACCGCCTTCAACCAGTCGCCGCTGCGCGTCGTGCTGGTGCGTTCGGACGAGGCCCGCGCGCGTCTCGTGCAGCACATGGCCGAGGGCAACCAGCCCAAGACCTCGAGCGCCCCGCTGGTCGCGATCCTGGCCGCGGACAACGAGTTCCACGAGGAGCTGCCGGGCCTGCTGCCGCACTTCCCGCAGGCCAAGGACATGTTCTTCTCGGAGCGCCCGGTCCGTGAGTCGGCCGCCTCGCTGAACGCCGCCCTGCAGGCCGCGTACTTCATCATCGGCGTCCGCGCCGCCGGCCTGGCCGCCGGCCCGATGACCGGTTACGACGCCGCGGGCATCGAGAAGGAGTTCCTGGACGCCGACCACAGCGTCCTGATGGTCGTCAACATCGGCAAGCCGGGCGAGGACGCCTGGTTCCCGCGTCTGCCGCGCCTCGCGTTCGACGAGGTCGTCCAGACCGTCTGAGTCACGGCCTTTCGGGCCGGTGGACACGGGGAAGGCCCCGGAGCAGTCGCTCCGGGGCCTTCCCCGTGTCCGTCATCCGTACGCGGCCGTCAGGACGTCCTGAGCGCCGCCGCCATCTCCGCCAGCCGCTCCGCCGGGGCCGAGCCGGTCACCACCGTCGTCGCGCCCTTCTCCTCGCGCACCAGCGCGTCGTACTTCGGGCCCTTCCAGCGCCGCCAGGTCCGCCCCGCGACCTCCTGCGTGCGCCCGGTGTCCTCGGCCTTCTGGCTCACCTGGCTGATGTAGAGCTTCGCCGGGGACGTGGACTGCTCGACCGCGACGTACTTGCCGTCCGGGTCGAGGAAGCCCAGGTGCCAGCTGTCGCCCGAGTCCCGGTCGTACGTGACCGAGGTGGGCTTCCAGCCCTCGGGCAGGCCGCTGGGGGCCGCCACCGGGTACGGGGCGGCGCGCCGCGCGGTCAGGAGTTCGACGCGGTAGTCGACCGCCTTGATCGGATCGGCCTTGTCGTCGTGCGGGATGAAGATGTAGACGACACCCGCCACGGCGGCGATCGCCAACAACGACAGGATCATGTCCCGCACGGTCTGCTTGCCTCGCTTGCTTGCCACGGGTCCATCGTCGCATCAGCCCCCGCGCGCCCGAATCGGGGGCCGTCCCGCTCATACGTGACCCGGTCTGCTCATTTTATCGGCCTGGCGATAGAGTCAGACCACCCTCATCCGGTCGTCGCCGTACAGAAAGGTGCGCTCCGATGCCCGAGCATCATCTGCCGTCCCAGCTGGAGGTCTCCCCGGAGGCCCCCGACCGCAACCTCGCCCTGGAGCTGGTCCGGGTCACCGAGGCCGCCGCCATGGCCGCCGGGCGCTGGGTCGGCCGCGGGGACAAGACCGGGGCCGACGGTGCCGCGGTGAACGCCATGCGGACCCTCGTCTCCACCGTGTCCATGAACGGCGTCGTCGTCATCGGTGAGGGCGAGAAGGACGAGGCCCCCATGCTGTTCAACGGCGAGCACGTGGGGGACGGCACCGGGCCCGAGGTCGACATCGCCGTGGACCCGATCGACGGCACGACCCTGAACGCCAAGGGCATGCCGAACGCGATCGCCGTCCTGGCCGCCGCAGACCGGGGCGCGATGTTCGACCCGTCCGCGGTCTTCTACATGGACAAGCTGGTCACCGGCCCGGAGGCGGCCGACTTCGTGGACATCAACGCCCCCGTCTCGGTGAACATCCGCCGGGTCGCCCGGGCGAAGAACTCCACGCCCGAGGACGTCACGGTCGTCGTCCTGGACCGCCCGCGCCACGACGGCATCGTCAAGGAGATCCGGGAGACCGGCGCCCGCATCAAGTTCATCTCCGACGGCGACGTGGCCGGGTCGATCATGGCCGCCCGCGAGGGCACCGGCGTGGACCTGCTCATGGGCATCGGCGGCACCCCGGAGGGCATCATCTCGGCCTGCGCCATAAAGTGCCTCGGCGGCGTCATCCAGGGCAAGCTCTGGCCGAAGGACGAGGCCGAGCGGCAGCGCGCCCTGGACGCCGGGCACGACCTGGACCGGGTGCTGTCCACGGACGACCTGGTCAGCGGGGACAACGTGTTCTTCGTGGCGACCGGGATCACGGACGGCGAGCTGATGCGCGGGGTGCGCTACCGCTCGGAGACGGCGACCACCGAGTCCATCGTCATGCGGTCCAAGTCCGGCACGATCCGGACGATCAACTCCACCCACCGGCTGTCGAAGCTGCGCGCCTACAGCGCCATCGACTTCGACCGCGCGAAGTAGCACCGCGCGCCCGTACGAAGAGGCGCCCCCCATGTGCGGTGGGGGCGCCTCTTCGTACGGGCGGGCAGGGGGCCGCGGCCCGGTCAGCCCGCCGCCGCGACCCGGCCGGCCGCGCCCGCGGCCTTCAGCTCCACCTCGCGCCGCCTGCGCCGGGCGAGCGCGACCCGGCGCTCGGCGGCCGTGAGGCCGCCCCACACCCCGTAGGGCTCGGGCTGCATCAGGGCGTGCTCGCGGCACTCCACCATCACGGGACAGCGCGCGCAGACCCGCTTCGCGGACTCCTCGCGCGAGAGGCGGGCGGCAGTCGGCTCCTTCGACGGGGCGAAGAACAGCCCGGCTTCGTCCCGGCGGCACACCGCCTCCGAGTGCCAGGGGCCTGCCTGGTCCTCCCGAGCGGGGACCCGCTGCGGGGGAACGGCGGCGACCTGCAGGGGCTGATGCGGCAGTTGCAGCACGGTCCACTCCTGACGACGGCTTCGCGAGCGAGAGACGATGCAGAAGTCCCTACCCGCTGTGCGCACGCCTATGCACTGAGTGGCACTCAGGTCCGTTCCGCGCAATTGCGGTCGAGTCCCTTTTCGGCCGGGGGGAATCCCCGTCGAGGCGCGCTGCCGGACGCCGTCAGTGGCCGAGGTGTTTACGCAGCCGGTCCTGGAGATCCGCGATGAACGCGCCGCGTTTCGGCTTCGCCTCGACGCTGCCGAACACCGAATACCCGTTGACGACGACCACGGGCGCCTCGGGATCCGCGGATTCCAGGGTGCGGACTTCGAAACTGCCGAAAACACCCGTCCCGCTGCCGCGCAGCGAGATGTTCTCGGGCACCCTGATCTCCACGCTGCCGAAGACGGAGGTCGCGTTGATCACGGTGAGACGCTGGCCGAAAAGCGCCTCTGTCAGGTCGATTTCCACACTGCCGAACAGCGAGAAGGCGTTCGTACGGGGGCCCACCCGCCAGCGGCCCCTGCGGGTCGAACTGCTGAAGATCGCCACCAGGTTCTCGGCCGGCCCGGCGGCCGGCTCGGGGCCGCGGGCGTACGGGGCGCCGGGGGCGGCCCCGGGCTCTCCGCCCGGCGCCGGCAGGTCCCGTACGAGCGGTTCGAGCTCGCCGACGGTCTTGGCGCGGTAGACGGAATCGATCCGCTCCGCGTGCTCGTCGGCGGTCAGCCGGCCCTCGGCCAGCGCTTCCCGCAGGATGTCCGCGATCCGGTCGCGGTCCGCGTCGGAGGCGCGGATGACGTCGGTGTCCGCCGGCGCGGTGGGCTGCTGGGGCTGCTTCTCGAGGTCCACCGTCCCAGCGTACCGAAACGCGATAGATCGCGACAGGGGGCGGCGGTGCCGCGCGGCGGGCGGCGCACCCCCGAGGACCCCGGACCGACCCCGGACCGGCCCCGGACGGTGAGCCCTACCTCACAAGCCCGGCACCCCCGGCGCGTCCTACTCTGGTGGGTGCGCCGGCCAAGGGTGGCCGGTCGCTGTCTGCCGAGTGAGGAATGGCCGTAATGCCAGAGTTTGCGTACTCCGATCTGCTCCCCCTGGGAGAGGACACCACTCCGTACCGCCTGGTCACCGCCGAGGGTGTGTCCACCTTCGAGGCCGACGGACGTACGTTCCTCAAGGTCGAGCCGGAGGCGCTGCGCACCCTGGCCGCCGAGGCCATGCACGACATCTCGCACTACCTGCGGCCCGCGCACCTGGCGCAGCTGCGGCGGATCGTGGACGACCCGGAGGCGTCGTCCAACGACAAGTTCGTCGCGCTCGACCTGCTGAAGAACGCGAACATCGCCGCCGCGGGCGTCCTGCCCATGTGCCAGGACACCGGCACGGCGATCGTCATGGGCAAGCGCGGGCAGAACGTGCTCACCGAGGGCGGTGACGAGGAGGCCCTGTCGCGGGGCATCTTCGACGCGTACACCAAGCTCAACCTGCGCTACTCGCAGATGGCCCCGCTGACCATGTGGGAGGAGAAGAACACCGGCTCCAACCTCCCGGCGCAGATCGAGCTGTACGCCACCGACGGCGGCGCGTACAAGTTCCTCTTCATGGCCAAGGGCGGCGGCTCGGCCAACAAGTCGTTCCTCTTCCAGGAGACCAAGGCGGTCCTCAACGAGGCCTCCATGATGAAGTTCCTGGAGGAGAAGATCCGTTCGCTGGGGACCGCGGCCTGCCCGCCGTACCACCTGGCGATCGTCGTCGGCGGCACGTCCGCCGAGTTCGCGCTGAAGACCGCGAAGTACGCCTCCGCGCACTACCTGGACGAGCTGCCCGCCGAGGGCTCCCCGACCGGGCACGGCTTCCGCGACAAGGAGCTGGAGGAGAAGGTCTTCGAGCTGACGCAGAAGATCGGCATCGGGGCGCAGTTCGGCGGCAAGTACTTCTGCCACGACGTGCGCGTGGTGCGCCTGCCCCGGCACGGCGCCTCGCTGCCCGTCGCGATCGCCGTGTCCTGCTCGGCGGACCGCCAGGCCACCGCGAAGATCACCGCCGAGGGCGTCTTCCTGGAGCAGCTGGAGAAGGACCCGGCCCGCTTCCTGCCGGACACCACGGACGAGCACCTGGAGAGCGAGGGCGACGTCGTCCGCATCGATCTGAACCGGCCGATGGACGAGATCCTCGCGGAGCTGACCAAGTACCCGGTCAAGACCCGGCTCTCGCTGACCGGTCCGCTGGTCGTGGCGCGCGACATCGCGCACGCCAAGATCAAGGAACGCCTGGACGCGGGCGAGGAGATGCCGCAGTACCTGAAGGACCACCCGGTGTACTACGCGGGCCCGGCGAAGACCCCGGAGGGTTACGCCTCCGGCTCCTTCGGCCCGACGACGGCCGGCCGGATGGACAGCTACGTGGCGCAGTTCCAGGCGGCGGGCGGCTCCAAGGTGATGCTGGCGAAGGGCAACCGCTCCCAGCAGGTCACCGACGCGTGCGGCGAGCACGGCGGTTTCTACCTCGGCTCGATCGGCGGCCCGGCGGCCCGGCTCGCGCAGGACTGCATCAAGAAGGTCGAGGTCGTCGAGTACGAGGAGCTCGGCATGGAGGCGGTCTGGAGGATCGAGGTGGAGGACTTCCCGGCGTTCGTCGTCGTCGACGACAAGGGCAACGACTTCTTCACCGAGCCCGCCCCCGCCCCCACGTTCACCAGCATCCCGGTGCGCGGCCCGGGCCTGGGCTGATTTCCGCGCCGCCGGAGGGACCCGTCCCTCCAGCGGCGTCCAGCCGTCGAGCGGCCCGCGCCCGACCGGACAGCCCGGTCGGGCGCGGGCTGACGGGGGTGTCGTACACCTCGCACCTCCAGACCCTGCCGGCCGGGCCCCGCGCGCACGCCTTCGGGCTGTCCGCGACGCTTCGGGGCCGGGATGATCGCCGTGGCGGCGGCCCTGGAGCACTTCAGCCCCCTGGCGGTGGTCGGCTGGTCGCACGGCGCGGCCCTCGCCGTCGCGGTGGTGTTCCTGATCCGCACGGCGGGGCCGCGCCGCCCGCGCACGGCCGCGTCGGCACCGTGAGGGGCGAGCGGGGCGGGAACCGGACACCGCGCCGCACGGATGCCCGTACAGCGGGATTCAGCCAATTCCTCGGATGCGCCGGGGCGGCGCCCGCCGGGGCCGGGGCCCGGGAGCGACCGACCCGGGCCGCCGGCTCCCGCCCGGGCTCCGGCGCCGGCCCTCGCCGTACGGCCGCCCGCACCCGTACGACCGCCGTGCGTACGGGACCACGAAACTCTGCCCCACCGGCCGGCCGCCCGCGCCCGTACGACCGCACCGCCTCGCTCCGGAAGGCCGGAAGGGCGGACCCCGCGTGACGCCGGTCCCCGCCACGCGCCGGAGCACGAGGCGTGGGACGTGCCGACGCCCTCGCCGGAGATCTCGCCGTCGCCGAGCGGGATGAGCCCGGTCCTGCGCCGGTCGCGCGGCCGGCTCGCCCTGCAGCCGGGTGGCCGCCGCGGCGCGGACGGCCTCCGGTTCGGGCGGCAGGGACGTCGATGCGGTACTGGTGGTACCGGGCCGCCCGGCTACCGGTGCCGCGGCCGCGGTCATCCCGCCGAACGCCGCCGCGAGGGCCGCGGCGACCGCGCCGGCCCGACGGAGTCCGTGCCCGGTGCGCCTCATCGCCCCGTCCCCCGGTGGGGTTGCCCGCGGTATTTACTGGCCGGTAGGCGAGGGGGAATACACAGAACGAGACAAGTGCTCATCTTTTCGGGCGACTTCAAGGAGATTGAACGATGACGGATCAGGGAACGGGCGAGGGCTACCGCGTCGAGCACGACTCGATGGGCGAGGTCAGGGTCCCCGCGGACGCGAAATGGCGGGCCCAGACGCAGCGGGCCGTGGAGAACTTCCCGGTCTCCGGCCAGCGCCTGGAACGGGCCCACATCGAGGCCCTGGCCCGCATCAAGGCCGCCGCGGCCAAGGTCAACGCCGAGCTGAAGGTCCTCGATCCGGACATCGCGCGGGCGGTCCAGGAGGCGGCGGACGAGGTCGCCGAGGGGCGCTGGGACGCGCACTTCCCGGTCGACGTCTTCCAGACCGGCTCGGGCACCTCGTCGAACATGAACACCAACGAGGTCGTGGCCACCCTCGCCACCGAACGCCTCGGCCGCGAGGTCCACCCCAACGACCACGTCAACGCCTCGCAGTCCTCCAACGACGTCTTCCCCTCCTCCATCCACATCGCCGCGACCGCCGCGGTCACCGCCGACCTGATCCCCGCCCTGGACCACCTGGCCGCCGCCCTGGAGCGCAAGGCGGAGGAGTTCGCGACGGTCGTGAAGTCCGGGCGCACCCATCTGATGGACGCCACGCCCGTCACCCTCGGCCAGGAGTTCGGCGGGTACGCCGCCCAGATCCGCTACGGCGTCGAGCGGCTGAGGTCCTCGCTCCCCCGCCTCGCCGAACTCCCCCTCGGCGGCACGGCCGTGGGCACCGGCATCAACACCCCGCCCGGCTTCTCCGCCGCCGTCATCGCGGAGGTGGCCCGCGTCACCGGGCTGCCGCTCACCGAGGCACGGGACCACTTCGAGGCGCAGGGCGCGCGGGACGGGCTGGTGGAGACCTCGGGCCAGCTGCGCACCATCGCGGTCTCGCTCACCAAGATCTGCAACGACCTGCGCTGGATGGCGTCGGGCCCGCGCACCGGGCTCGCCGAGATCTCCCTGCCCGACCTCCAGCCCGGCTCCTCGATCATGCCGGGCAAGGTCAACCCGGTCATCCCCGAGGCGGTGCTCATGGTCGCCGCCCAGGTGACGGGGAACGACGCCACGGTCGCCGCGGCGGGTGCCGCCGGGAACTTCGAGCTGAACGTGATGCTCCCGGTCATCGCGAAGAACCTGCTGGAGTCCGTCCGGCTGCTCACCAACGCCTCCCGGCTGCTCGCCGACCGTACGGTCGACGGGATCACCGCACACGTGGAGCGGGCCAGGGAGTACGCCGAGTCCTCGCCGTCCGTCGTCACCCCGCTGAACAAGTACATCGGCTACGAGGAGGCGGCCAAGGTCGCCAAGAAGTCGCTCGCGGAGCGCCGGACCATCCGTGAAGTGGTCCTCGAATCGGGCTACGTGGAGCGGGGGGACCTGACCGAGCGGCAGCTCGACGAGGCCCTGGACGTGCTGCGCATGACCCGCCCGTGACGGGCGCCGTCGGGCGGGTGCGGCGCGCTCCGTAGGATCCCTCCATGACAGGTACCGGAGGGACCGAGCGCTGGGCGCCGGGTGACCAGATCCTGTGGCGCTACCGCGGAAACGGCCCCCGGCGGCCGGATTCCGCCGCTCATACGTTCCACATCTGCCGCCCGGTCACGGTCGTGCAGGACACCGACGAGCTGCTCGCGGTGTGGGTGGCGCCCGGCACCGAATGCGTCAAGCCGGTCCTGGCGGACGGCACCGACGTGCACGCCGAGCCGCTCGCCACCCGGTACACCGCCCCGCGCACGACGGCCCGTTCGCCCTGGCTGGGCAACGGGGTGCTGAAGCTGGCCAGACCCGGCGACCCCTGGTCCGTATGGCTGTTCTGGGAGCGCGGCTGGCAGTTCCGCAGCTGGTACGTGAACCTGGAGGAACCGCGCACCCGCTGGGCCGGCGGCGTCGACTCCGAGGACCACTTCCTCGACATCTCCGTCTACCCGGACCGCAGCTGGCTCTGGCGCGACGAGGACGAGTTCGAGCAGGCCCAGCGGGTGGGCCTGCTCACGCCGGACGTGGCGCGCCGGGTGCGGGCGGCGGGGCGCGCGGCGGTCGGGCTGATCCGCGAGTGGGGGACGCCGTTCCGGGACGGCTGGGAGAACTGGCGGCCCGACCCGGCGTGGCGGGTGCCCGAACTGCCGGACGACTGGGACCGGCGCCCGGACGGTTCGGACCGTCCGGCTTCCGCCATGCCGTCGTGAGACCGTTTCCCTCCAGCGGCAGCCGCGTTCCCCCTTCACCCGCCCCCACGCACTCCGGCTCACGCAGGCGCCCTCGGCCCGTGGCAGTTCACAACCCCAGGGGGGCAAACGTAGGATCGTCCCGAGGAGAGGGTCGACCCCAACCGGCAGGCGGGGCGAAGGACCTGACCACAAGTCATCGGCTCGTCGCACAGACCGCGGCCTCACGGGTCGCACCGGCGTCCCGAGTTACCCGCATCTCATGAGCCACTACGAGGGGGGTGGAGACGTGGCCGCTGTCCGCTGCCGCCCCCTCGGAAACGTTGTCACCGGCATTCCCAGCGGGCATACGGTTTCGGCCCCGCGCGACGGGGAAGGCGATGTCAGCCGTTGTCATTGCCGCTCCTGGCGGGGCACAGTAGCGCCCCCCATGGTGATCGCCTCATACCACCGGCCCGGACGGACGGAATCCCACGCGTGACGGAGCATCCCACCTCCCACGAAGGCCGGCAGCCTCTCGCCGCCCGGCCGCAGGAACGCACCCGGCCGCGGCAGCGGGACGCCGCCGTGGCGGCCGCCGCTGCCGCCACGGCGATCCCGGCCCCCGCCAAGGGTCCCGCCCCCGCGGCCCCCGACCCCCAGGCGGCGACGCGGCGCGAGGGCGACCGGCTGCGCTTCGTGGGCGCCGCGACCCGGCGGATCGCCCGGGGCATAGACCTGGACGAGATCGTGCTGGGGCTGTGCCGGGCGAGCGTGCCGACGTTCTCCGACGCCATACTCGTCTACCTCCGCGACCCGCTGCCCGTCGGCGACGAGCGGCCGGTCAACCCGTTCGTGCTGCGGCTGCGCCGTTCGGACCGGCTGCGGCTGACCGACGAGGAGCCCGAGAGCCTGTCGGAGACGGAGCGGCTGCGGCTGCCCGCCGTCGACCCGCAGGCCGATCTGATGCCCGCGGCCGAGCTGTGCGAGGTGCAGGCCGGGAGCGCGCTCGCCGAGGTGCTGCGCGGGGTGCGGCCGGTCTTCGGCGACTCCGCGGCGGCCCGCGTCGCGCTGCCCGAGCTGCTGGGCGCGGACCGCACGGTGCCGTCCGGGCACCGGGTGATCCTGGCCCCGCTGCGCGGTCGGCGGCGGGTGATCGGGGCGGCGGTCTTCCAGCGCGGCGCCGAACGCCCCCCGTTCGAGGCCAACGACCTCCTGGTCGCCGCCCAGCTGGCGACGCACACCGCCCTCGGCATCGACAAGGCCGTGCTCTACGGGCGCGAGGCGTACATCGCGGACGAGCTGCAGCGCACGATGCTGCCCGACTCGCTTCCCCAGCCGACCGGTGTGAAACTCGCCTCGCGCTACCTTCCGGCCGCCGAGACGGCCCGGGTCGGCGGCGACTGGTACGACGCGATCCCGCTCCCCGGCAGCCGGGTCGCCCTGGTCGTCGGTGACGTCATGGGCCACTCCATGACGTCCGCCGCGATCATGGGCCAGCTCCGCACCACCGCGCAGACCCTGGCCGGGCTCGACCTCCCCCCGCAGGAGGTGCTGCACCACCTCGACGAGCAGGCGCAGCGGCTCGGCAGCGACCGCATGGCCACCTGCCTGTACGCGGTGTACGACCCCGTCGCGCACCGCATCACCGTCGCCAACGCCGGCCACCCGCCGCCCGTCCTGCTCCACCTGGGCGGCCGCGCGGAGGTGCTGCGGGTGCCTCCGGGCGCCCCGATCGGCGTCGGCGGAGTGGACTTCGAGGCCGTCGAGCTGGACGCACCGGCCGGCGCGACGCTGCTGCTGTACACCGACGGCCTGGTCGAGTCGCGGCTGCGGGACGTGTGGACGGGCATCGAGCAGCTGCGCGAACGGCTCGCCGCGACCGCCCGGCTGACCGGCCCGGACCACTCGCCGCCGCTGGAGGCCCTGTGCGACGACGTACTGGACATGCTCGGCCCCGGTGACCGCGACGACGACATCGCGCTGCTGGCCGCCCGCTTCGACGGGATCGCGCCGAGCGACGTCGCGTACTGGTTCCTGGAGCCGGACGACTCGGCCCCCGGCCGGGCCCGCAGGCTGGCCCGCAGGGCGCTCGGCCGGTGGGGTCTGGACGAGCTCTCGGACTCGGTGGAGCTCCTGGTCAGCGAGGTGGTCACCAACGCCGTGCGGTACGCGGAGCGTCCGGTGACCCTGCGCCTGCTGCGCACCAGCACCCTGCGCTGCGAGGTCGGCGACGACTCCCCGCAGCTGCCCCGGCAGCGCCGCGCCCGCGACATGGACGAGAACGGGCGCGGCCTGTTCCTGGTCAACCGGCTGGCCCGGCGGTGGGGGGCGACCCGCCTGTCGACGGGCAAGGTGGTGTGGTTCGAGATGCCGGTGCGCGGGTAGCGCTGCGCGGGACACGCGAACGGGCGGGGTACGAGGAGAAGCCTCGTACCCCGCCCGTTCGCGGTTTCAGGTGCCGGACGTCAGGGTGTCACCGCTCGTCGTCGTCCGGCCCCTTGTCCCCGGAGATGTCCGGCAGGTCGACCGAGGCCGAGGGGCCCGGCTCGGTCGACGGGCCGGGGGGCGGCTCGCTCGACGCCTCGCCCGACGGCGAGGCGGGCGGGGAGCTCTCGGGGGACTCGCTGACCGGCGGGGGCTCGGAGGACGGCGACTGGCTGGACGGCGTCGCGGAGGGCGTGGGCTTCTCGGACGGCGAGGTGCTCGGGCTCGGCGCGTGGGAGGTGGGCGGCGGGCTGACCGCGGCGCCCATCTCGGTGTCGAGGTCGAAGTCGCGGGCCTTGCCGACGGAGTGCCCCATGTAGTCGGCCCAGATCTCGGCGGGGAAGCCGCCGCCGTTGACGCGGCCGCCGCCGCCGGCGCCCTGGAGGGTCACCTGCGCGTACTTCTTCACCTTCTTGCCGTCGTCGGTGGTGCGGTCGAAGGCGGCCTCGCCGAACAGGCCGACCGAGGTGACCAGGTTGGAGGTGTATCCGGTGAACCAGGCCGACTTGTTGTCGTCGGAGGTGCCGGTCTTGCCGGCGATGTCCTTGTCGGAGAGCCCCTCCGCGTTGCGGACCGACCCGCGGGCCGTACCGTCGTCGACCACACCGGTCAGTACGGAGGTGACGGAGTCCGCGGCCTGGCGGGAGATCACCCGGTCGCCGACCGCCTCGGGCAGGTCGAGCGGGGCGTCGCCCTGGTGCACGGCCGACTTCACGATCTGCGGGGTGACCTTCTTGCCGTGGTTGTCGAGCGTGGCGTAGACCCCGGCCATCTCCAGCGGGCTCGCGCCCATGGAGCCGAGGGTCATCGCGGGTGCGGCTTCCAGGCCCTTCACGTTCATGCCGAGCTCGCCGGCGGTCGCCATCACCTCGTCCATGCCGACGTCCACGCCCATCTGCGCGAAGACGGAGTTCACGGACTGGTTCATCGCGGTCTGGACGGTGATCGGACCGTAGTCGCGGTCGTCCTCGTTCTCCGGCGCGAAGTACCGGTCGCCGCCGACGACCGGGCGCTTGCTGGTGCCGTCGTAGCGGGTGTTCGCGGTGATCCGCTCGCCGTCCTGCGTCTTCGACTCCTGGTCGAGGGCGGCGGCGAGGATGACCGGCTTGAAGGTGGAGGCGGGCTGGTAGTCGCGCCGGGAGGCGTTGGACGTCCAGTGCTCGTTCTGGCCGCGGCCGCCGTACAGGGCGACCACGGCGCCGGTCTTCGGGTCGACGGAGGCGGCGCCGGCCTGGATGTCCTGGTCGAGCTTGCGCTTCTCGGTGTCCAGCTTGTCGATCAGCTTGGTCTCGACCGACTTCTCCAGCTGCTGCTGCTTCTTCTTGTCGATGTTGACGGTGATCGTCCAGCCGCCGAGGTCGAACTGGTCCTCGCTGATGCCCGTCTCCTTGAGCACCGCCTTGCGGGCCGCGTCGACGATGTAGCCCTTCTGGCCGGCCGTCCCGTTGAGCGGCTTGGGGTCGTGCGGCTTCGGGAACGTGAGCTTCTGCCGCTCGGCGGAGTCGAGCCAGCCCTCCTCGACCATGTTGTTCAGCGTGTACGCCCAGCGCGCCTTGACGAGCCGCTTGCCGTTCGGACCCGCGACGGCCCAGTCGTACTGGCTCGGCGCCTGGAGCAGCGCGGCGAGGTAGGCGCCCTGGGAGACGTCCAGGTCCTTGGCGTCCACGCCGTAGTACGCCTGCGCCGCGGCCTGGATGCCGTAGGCACCGCGGCCGTAGTAGCTGGTGTTGATGTACCCGGCGAGGATGTCCTTCTTGGTCTTCTTCTGGTCCAGCTTCAGCGAGATGACCAGCTCTTTGAGCTTCCGGCTGACCGTCTGGTCCTGGTCGAGGTAGTAGTTCTTGACGTACTGCTGGGTGATGGTCGAGCCACCCTGCTTGCCCTTGCCGGAGAGCGTGTTGATCAGGCCGCGCGCGGTGCCCTTGAAGTCGACGCCGTGGTCCTTGTAGAAGGACTTGTTCTCGGCGGCCACGAAGGTGTCCTGGACCTTCTTGGGCACCTCGGCGAGGCTCACGATCTCGCGGTTGACGGAGCCGGTCCTGGCCAGCAGGCTGCCGTCGGCGTACTTGTAGACGTTCGCCTGCAACTCCGCCTTGCGGTTGCCCTCGGGCACGTCCACGAGCATGTAGAGCACGGCGAAGGCGCCCATGCCCAGGAGGATCAGCCCGAAGGCCGTGCCCAGTAGTTTGCGCCAGGTGAAGAGCCGGCGTATGCCGCCGCTCTTCGCAGCCCGTCGCTGGGCTCGTCGCGCTTCCGCTCGACCCATCGCTTGGTCGCTCCCGTTTCTCTGCTCGGCCGGATCAGCTCAGACCTGCCAGCTAACACCGTTGGCAAGGCCAAAAAGCAGGCGATCCGACGTTTTACGGACGTGAGAATCAGCACCCGTCCCCGATGGAACCGACTCCCGAGGGGTGCACAAGGTTGTGAGAACCATTAATGTGTAATCACATTGCTAGCGACCGGCTAGCTCACCACAAGGGGGGAACCATGACCGATCCGCATGACGGGAACACCGCCGCCCAGCCGCCCGCCGACCTCACCCCGGACACCCCGGAGATGCCGGAACCGCAGGTCCGCGAGACGAAGGCGCACAGCATCGCCGGCGGCCTCGGCCTGCTGCTGACCGTGCTCGGCGCGATCGCCGGCATCGCGCTCGCCATCGTCGGAGGCGTCATCGGCTCGGGCGGGAACAACGCCGTGGGCATACCCCTCTGCGTCCTGGGCGTCCTGCTCGCCCTCGCCTCGTTCTTCTGCATGGGCGGCGTGAAGATGGTCGCACCGGGCGAGGCCCGGGTCATCCAGCTGTTCGGCCGGTACGTGGGCACCATCCGCACCGACGGGCTGCGCTGGGTGAACCCGCTGACCTCCAGCCGGAAGATCTCCACCCGGGTCCGCAACCACGAGACCGCCGTCCTCAAGGTCAACGACGCCTACGGCAACCCCATCGAGCTGGCCGCGATCGTCGTCTGGAAGGTCGAGGACACCGCGCAGGCCCTCTTCGAGGTCGACGACTTCCTGGAGTTCGTCGCCACCCAGACCGAGTCCGCCGTCCGGCACATCGCCATCGAGTACCCGTACGACGCCCACGAGGAGGGCGGCCTGTCGCTGCGGGGCAACGCCGAGGAGATCACCGAGAAGCTGGCCGTGGAGCTGACCGCCCGGGTGCAGGCGGCGGGGGTGCGGATCATCGAGTCCCGCTTCAGCCACCTCGCGTACGCCCCCGAGATCGCCTCCGCGATGCTCCAGCGCCAGCAGGCCGGCGCGGTCGTCGCGGCCCGTCAGCAGATCGTCGAGGGCGCGGTCGGCATGGTCGAGATGGCGCTGACCCGGATCGCCGAGCAGGACATCGTCGAGCTGGACTCGGAGCGCAAGGCCGCCATGGTGAGCAACCTGATGGTGGTCCTGTGCGGCGACCGCGCCGCCCAGCCGGTCCTCAACACGGGCACGCTCTACCAGTGACCGAGGAGAACCCGGGGGAAGCGCCCCGCGCCCGGCCGCGGCAGCGCAAGCAGATGCTGCTGCGGCTGGACCCCGCCGTGCACGACGCGCTGGCCCGCTGGGCGTCGGACGAGCTGCGCAGCGCGAACGCGCAGATCGAGTTCCTGCTGCGGCGGGCGCTCGCCGAGGCCGGCCGGCTGCCCGGCGGCGCGGCACCGATCCCCCGCCGGGGGCGCCCACCCGGGTCCGCGCCCCGGCCGCCGGGCGACGAGTGACCGTACGGCCCGCCCCCTCGCGGGGTGGGCCGTACGCGTGAACCGTCCGCCCGGACGGCCCTCATGTATACACGGCATGTATACACACCATGTAGAGTGTGCGGCATGTCTATCGGCCACACCTTGCTCGGGCTCCTGGAGTCCGGTCCACGTCACGGCTACGACCTCAAGCGGACGTTCGACGAGAAGTTCGGGCACGACCGCCCCCTGCACTACGGGCAGGTCTACTCGACGATGTCCCGACTCCTGAAGAACGGCCTCGTCGAGGTCGACGGTGTGGAGAGCGGCGGCGGCCCCGAGCGCAAGCGCTACGCGATCACCGACGCCGGCATCACCGACGTCACCACCTGGCTCGCGCAGCCCGAGAAGCCCGAGCCGTACCTCCAGTCGACCCTGTACACCAAGGTCGTCCTCGCCATGCTCACCGGCCGCAACGCCTCGGACGTGCTGGACGCCCAGCGCTCCGAGCACCTGCGCCTGATGCGCGTCCTCACCGATCGCAAGCGGCGCGGCGACCTCGCCGACCAGCTGATCTGCGACCACGCGCTGTTCCACCTCGAAGCCGATCTGCGGTGGCTGGAACTGACCGCCGCCCGCCTCGGCCAGCTCCAGAAAGTGGTTGCCCCGTGACCCCCGCCGGCTCCCTCCTCTCCGCGCACGACCTGCACAAGACCTACGGGTCGACCCCCGCGCTCGACGGCGCCTCGTTCTCCGTCCACCCCGGCGAGGTCGTCGCCGTGATGGGCCCCTCCGGCTCCGGCAAGTCCACGCTGCTGCACTGCCTCGCCGGGATCATCACCCCGGACTCCGGCACCATCACCTACGACGGCCGCGAGCTGTCCGCCATGTCCGACGCGGAGCGCAGCGCCCTGCGCCGCAGCGACTTCGGCTTCGTCTTCCAGTTCGGCCAGCTCGTCCCGGAACTCACCTGCGTGGAGAACGTCGCCCTGCCGCTCCGGCTGAACGGCACCCGCCGCAAGGACGCCGAGCGCACCGCCCGCGCCTGGATGGAGCGCCTCGAAGTCGAGGACATCGGCGCCAAGCGTCCCGGCGAGGTCTCCGGCGGCCAGGGCCAGCGCGTCGCCGTGGCCCGCGCGCTCGCCGCCTCACCGAAGGTGGTCTTCGCGGACGAGCCGACCGGCGCCCTGGACTCCCTCAACGGCGAGCGGGTCATGCACCTGCTCACCGAGGCCGCCCGCTCCGCCAACGTCGCCGTGGTCCTGGTGACCCACGAGGCCCGCGTGGCCGCCTACTCCGACCGCGACGTCACCGTGCGCGACGGCCGGGCCCGTGACATGGAGCACGCCATATGACCCTGCTCGACGAGAAGCGGACCCCGGCCCCCGCACCCGCGCCGCCGGCCCGCCCCTCCCGTACCGCACCCTGGCTGCGCGACCTCGCCCTCGGCATCCGGTTCGCCGCCGGCGGCGGCCGCGAGGGCTGGACCCGCACGCTGCTCACCGCCGTCGGCGTCGGCCTCGGCGTGACGCTCCTGTTCCTCGCCGCCTCCGTGCCGCACGCCCTCGACGCGCGCAGCGCCCGCGAACAGGCCCGCAGCGAGACCAAGATCTCCGAGAACCCCGACGCCCAGGGGAAGAAGTCCGACACCTCGGTCCTGCGGATCGCGGCGGACACCGAGTACCACGACCGCACCATCAACGGCTATCTGATGCGGGCCGACGGCGACCACCCGGTGCTCCCGCCGGGCATCGACTCCCTCCCCGCCGCCGGCGAGATGGTGGTCTCCCCCGCCCTGAAGGACCTCCTCGACTCCCCGGACAACGCCCTGCTCAAGGAGCGTTACCCGTACAAGGTGACCGGCACCATCGCGGACGAGGGACTGCGCTCACCCGGTGAACTGTGGTTCTACGCCGGCAGCGACACCCTGAGCACGGCCTCGGGCGGCCACCGGATCACCGGATACGGCGACCCCGGCTCCACCCCGCCGCTCGCCCCGCTGCTCATCGTGCTGGTGATCATGGTCTGCGTGGTGCTGCTCGCCCCCGTCGCCATCTTCATCGCCACCGCCGTACGCTTCGGCGGCGACCGCCGCGACCGCCGTCTGGCCGCCCTGCGCCTGGTCGGCACGGACATCCGGTCGACCCGCCGGATCGCGGCGGGCGAGGCCCTCTTCGGCTCCGTGCTCGGCCTGCTCATCGGCCTCGTCCTCTTCCTGGTGGGACGCCGCTTCGTGGGCCTCATCGAGATCTGGGACGTCAGCGCCTTCCCCGCCGACCTCGCCCCCGCCCCGCTGCTGTGCCTGCTCATCGCGGTCGCCGTCCCGCTGACCGCGGTCCTCGTCACGCTGGGCGCGATGCGCTCCGTGGTCATCGAACCGCTCGGCGTCGTACGCGACAGCCGGCCCCGCGAGCGCCGCCTCTGGTGGCGGCTGACCCTCCCGATCGCGGGGCTCGGCGTGTTCGCGCTCACCGGCCAGACCGGCGAGTACGAGGTCGCCAACCCCTACGCCATCGCCGCCGGCGCGGTCCTGGTCCTCGTCGGGCTCGCCCTGCTGCTGCCGTGGCTGGTCGAGGCGTGCGTGAACCGGCTGCGCGGCGGCCCGGTGCCCTGGCAGCTCGCCACCCGCAGGCTCCAGCTGAACAGCGGGGCCGCCTCCCGCGCGGTCAGCGGCGTCACCGTGGCGGTGGCCGGCGCGGTGGCCGTGCAGATGCTCTTCGCCTCGATGAACGCCGACTTCAACAAGGCCACCGGGCAGGACCCCAGGCGCGCCCAGTTCTACGCCGTGTCGGGGCAGGTGAGCGGCAACGCCGCCGTGGAGACCATCAAGGAGTTCCGCGCCACCAAGGGCGTCACCCACGTCATCGGGATGGTCGAGGCGTACGCCAGCAAGCCCGGGAAGTACACCGACGAGGAGATCCAGCCCACCACCTCCTTCGACGTCGGCGACTGCGCCACCCTGCGCGAGGTCGCCCGCATCGACTCCTGCGAGGACGGCGACAGCTTCGTCGTGCACCCCGCGAACGACAAGGACATGGCGGGCTGGATGGACCGGACCGCCCGCAAGGGCAAGGAGGTCGAGTTCGACTCGGGCGGCGGCGAGAAGCTCCGCTGGACGCTGCCGGCCGACGCCAGGACCGTGGTCGGCCGCAAGGACCCGGTCGGCGAGGAACGCTGGGGAATCATGGTCACCCCCGGCGCGATCGACGCGACCACCCTGCCCGGCGCGATCACCGTCTCGCAGATCCGCATCGACGACAGCGTCCCGGACGCCGCCGAGTACGTACGCAACACGGCCGCCCGGATCGACCCCGGCATGCGCATGGTCACCCTGCAGTCCGTCGAACGCGACCGCCAGTACGCCAGCGTCCAGACCGGCCTCCAGGTCGGCGCCACCCTCACGCTGCTGCTGATCGCGGCGTCCATGCTGGTCTCCCAGTTGGAACAGCTGCGCGAGCGCAAGCGGCTGCTCTCGGTGCTGGTCGCCTTCGGCACCCGGCGGGTCACCCTCGGCTGGTCGGTGCTCTGGCAGACCGCGGTCCCGGTGGTCATCGGCCTCGCGGTCGCGGTGGCCGGCGGCCTCGCGCTGGGCGCCGCACTGTGCTGGATGGTCGACAAGCAGGTGACCGACTGGCTGGCGTTCCTGCCCCTGGCGGGAGCGGGCGGGGCGCTGATCCTCCTGGTCACCCTGCTGTCCCTGCCGCCGCTGTGGCGCATGATGCGCCCGGACGGGCTGCGCAGCGAGTAGCGCCCCGGCGGGCGGCCGGGCCGGGTCCGTACAGCCGTACGGTCAGGCCCGGCCGCCCGCCGTCACGCGGACCGGCAGCGCCCGCATCGCCTCGCGCAGCGCCGCCGCGAACTCCTCGAACTCCTCCTGCCGGGCCGCCCCGGTCCGCATGGCCAGCGCCACCCGCCGGCTGGGGGCCGGGTCCACGAAGTACCCCGTGGTCAGCGCCTCGTTGCGGGCGGTCTCGACGGTGACCGCGGTGCGCGGCAGCAGCGTCACCCCGAGCCCGCCGGCCACCAGCTGCACCAGCGTGGAGAGGCCGGCCGCGGTCGTGGTGACCGGTGCGCCCTCCGTACGTCCGGCCTCGCGGCAGATGTCGAGCGCCTGGTCCCGCAGGCAGTGCCCCTCGTCGAGCAGCAGCAGCGGCAGCTCGCGCAGCGCGTCGCGGGGGATGTCGGCCCGCCCGCCGAGCCGGTGGCCGCGGTCCATGACCAGCACGAAGTCCTCGTCGAAGAGCGGGAGCTCGCTGACCCCGGGAACCCCGAGCGGCACCGCGAGCAGCAGCAGGTCGAGCCGCCCGGCGGCCAGCCCCTCCAGCAGCGAGGAGGTCTGCTCCTCGTGCACCTGGAGGTCGAGGGCCGGATAGCGCTCGTGGACCAGCCGCAGCACGGCCGGCAGCAGATACGGGGCGACGGTCGGGATCACGCCGAGCCGGAGCACCCCGGTGAACGGCGCGCGGACCGCGTCGGCCTCCTCCATCAGCTCGCCGACGGCTTCGAGCACGACGCGGGCCCGCACCGCGAGCCGTTCCCCGGCGGGCGAGAGCAGCACTTTGCGCGTCGTCCGCTCGATGAGCTGGACACCCAGTGCCTCCTCCAGCGCGGACACGGCCCCGGAGAGGGCGGGCTGACTCATCCCGATCGCGGCCGCCGCGTCCCGGAAGTGCAGATGCTCGGCGACCGCGGCGAAGGCGCGCAGCTGCGAGAGGCTGGGCTGTTTGGGCCGGTTACCCGGATTGCTCTGCGCCACTGATAGGCACCTCCGATCATCACGGCCGAGTGTAGCTATTTCCGCGATCAATGCACTCTGTGCCATGGTGGAGATCGTCCAACCCCCAGGAACTCCCTCAAAAGGGGAGGACCTAGCTGCAAGGAGAGCGCGTGCTCACTGTCGGTGACAAGTTCCCCGAGTTCGACCTGACCGCCTGCGTGTCGCTGGAGAGCGGCAAGGAGTTCGAGCAGATCAACCACAAGACCTACGAGGGTCAGTGGAAGGTGGTCTTCGCGTGGCCGAAGGACTTCACCTTCGTGTGCCCCACCGAGATCGCCGCTTTCGGGAAGCTGAACGACGAGTTCGCCGACCGTGACGCCCAGATCCTCGGCTTCTCCGGTGACTCCGAGTTCGTGCACCACGCCTGGCGCAAGGACCACCCGGACCTGACCGACCTGCCCTTCCCGATGATGGCCGACTCGAAGCACGAGCTCATGCGTGACCTCGGCATCGAGGGCGAGGACGGCTTCGCGCAGCGCGCCGTCTTCATCGTCGACCCGAACAACGAGATCCAGTTCACGATGGTGACCGCCGGTTCCGTGGGCCGTAACCCCAAGGAGGTCCTGCGGGTCCTCGACGCCCTGCAGACCGACGAGCTGTGCCCGTGCAACTGGACCAAGGGCGAGAACACCCTGGACCCGGTCGCGCTCCTCGCGGGCGAGTGAGCTGACACCACCATGGCACTCGACGAACTGAAGTCCGCCGTACCGGACTTCGCCAAGGACCTGAAGCTGAACCTCGGTTCGGTCATCGGCAACAGCGAGCTCCCGCAGCAGCAGCTCTGGGGCACCGTCCTGGCCTGCGCGATCGCCTCGCGCTCGCCGAAGGTGCTGCGCGAGCTGGAGCCGGAGGCGAAGGCCAACCTCTCCGCGGAGGCGTACGCCGCCGCGAAGTCGGCCGCCGCCGTCATGGCGATGAACAACGTCTTCTACCGGACCCGCCACCTGCTCTCGGACCCCGAGTACGGGAACCTGCGCGCGGGCCTGCGGATGAACGTCATCGGCAACCCGGGCGTGGAGAAGATCGACTTCGAGCTGTGGTCGCTCGCCGTCTCCGCGATCAACGGCTGCGGCCAGTGCCTGGACTCCCACGAGCAGGTGCTGCGCAAGGCCGGCGTGGACCGTGAGACCATCCAGGAAGCCGTCAAGATCGCCTCGGTGATCCAGGCGGTGGGTGTGACCCTCGACGCCGAGGCCGTGCTCGCCGAGTAGGCACCGCAGTACCCTGATACGAGAAGGGCCCCGAGGACGACCGACCGTCCGAGGGGCCCTTCTTCTCTTCGTACGCGTTACGAGGCGTCCGGGGACGGCTCCTCGACCCGCTCGGGCGGGGCGCCGGGGGCCGGGGTCGGCGCCGCGTCCAGCGAGGTCGCCCCGTGCGGCGGCGGCGAGTGGCGGCGCGACTCCTCCTGCCCGTAGGACCGCAGATAGCCGACGACCGTGTTGGTCACCGCGACCAGCGGCACCGCCACGACCGCACCGCCGATCCCGGCGATCATGCCGCCCGCGGCGACCGAGAGCACCACGGCCAGCGGGTGCACCCGCACCGCGCGGCCCAGGATGAACGGCTGCAGGACGTGGCCCTCGATCTGCTGCACCGCGAGGACCACGGCCAGCACCATCAGCGCGGTGAAGACGCCCTCGGTGACCAGGGCGACGACCACCGCCAGCGCCCCGGAGACCACCGCGCCGACGAGCGGGATGAAGGCGAACAGGAAGATGAAGACGGCCAGCGGCACCGCCATCGGCACGTTGAGGAAGTAGATCCCGAGCCCGATGAAGATCGCGTCGATCAGGGCGACGATGACCGTGCCGCGCACATAGGCGGTCAGCGTCCGCCAGGCGCGAGGCCCGGCGCCGGCGACGCCGGGCCTCGCCTGGGCGGGCACCAGCTTGAGCACCCACTGCCAGATGCGCGCGCCGTCGTAGAGCAGGAAGAGCGTCGAGAACATCGCGAGCAGCGCGCCGGTCATGAACTCGACGACCACGGTGACGCCCTGGAGGCCGGCGGTGGTGATCGCCTCGGTGTTGGTGCCGACGGTGTCGCTGAGGTTCTTCGCGATGTCGTTGATCTGCTTGTCGGTCACATGGAACGGGCTGTCCAGGAGCCAGTTCTTGAGGTCGTCGATCCCCTTCGTCACCTTGTCCGACAGGGTGTCGATGTTGTCCATGACCTGCCACACCACGAACCAGCCGACCAGGCCCATGATGACGAAGCCGGAGACCGCGGTGACGGCGGTGGCCAGGCCCCTGGGCAGCCCGTGGCGCCGCAGCCGGGCGACGGTCGGCTGGAGCAGCGCGGTCACCAGGAGCGCGGCGACGAAGGCCAGCACCACCAGCTCGACCGCGCTGATGACCCGCATCAGCACCCACAGGGTCCCCGCCAGTACCAGGAGCCGCCAGCCCGCCTCGGCGGCGACCCGCATCCCCCACGGGATCGCCGCGACCGGGTCGGGCCGCGCGGCGACGGTGGGCGCGTACGTGGGCGGGGCGGGTACCCGGTCGACGGAGGGCGTGCCCTCCTTGCCGAGCCCCGCCGGGGCCGCAGCGGGCGGGTCTCCGGGCAGGAGGTCGTCGGCCTCCGTCTCGGCCCGCCGTTCATCGAGACGCTCGCTCAGCCTGCTCAGTTCAGCACCCAGTTGTCCGAGCCACCCCGGCAGTTTCGACATAACGGTTCCTCTACCCCCGTCCGCTCTCCCCACCACTCCCCCGGGAGCGGTCCCGCACGACCGTACACGCGTGAAGCCCCTCACCGCAGACGGCGAGGGGCTTCACGAGGTCGAGCGGTGAACCCTGGTTCTAGTACCAGTGGTTGGCCTGCCAGAAGGACCAGGCGCCGCAGGGGCTCTGGTAGCGGCCGTTCATGTAGCTGAGGCCCCACTTGATCTGGGTGGCCGGGTTGGTCATCCAGTCGGCGCCGGCCGAGGCCATCTTGGAGCCGGGCAGGGCCTGGACGAGACCGTAGGCACCGGAGCCCGGGTTGCTCGCGCGGTAGTTCCAGCTCGACTCGTGGTTCACGATGTTGCTGAAGCACTGGAACTGGTCGGCCGGCACGATCTGCCGCGCCATGGCCTGCACCTCGGCCACGGTGTACGAGCTCTGCACGGCGAAGGAGGCGGTGGAGCGGACCTCGGAGCGGCTGGCGTGCTCCTCGCGCTCCTGGCGCTCCGCGCGCTCCTTCTTCTCCTGGCGCTCGCGCTCCAGCCTGTCCTCGGCGGCCTGCTTCTTGGACTTGGCGTCCTTGGCGGCCTGGACGCGGGCGGTCTCCTCGGCGGACTTCTTCGCGGCGGCGTCGGCGGCGGACGCCTGGGCGTCGGCCTGCTGCGTCAGCGAAGCGGTCTGGACCTGGGCCTGCTGGCCCGCGGGGATGTCTGCGAGCAGCGTGGTGTCGGCTGCGGTCGCCTCGAAGTTGTTGTCGTCGGCAGCAGGGGTGCTGCCCGATGCAACGCCTACGACGGCGCCTACGGTGGTGACCGCGGTGGCGGATGCCACGGCGAACCCCCGGACCGAAATCCGGCTCACACGGTGTCCTTCCAGCATCGCCCGCTTAGGTGACCTCGCGGGCGCAATCGTGCCCCTGGCACTGGCCTCCCTACTGCTTGGGTCACGGGAGGCACGGGCCCGGTGGGCGGCTCCCCGGGGGGGAGCGCCGCGTGGTGCTCGCGGGCGGCATACGGACGGCGGTTGTTGAGTTGTGTGGTGCGTGGCGCCTCTGGAGGTGCCTGTGTGCCGTATGCGGGGCCTGACGGAAGCAAGACTCTGCCGGAACGGGACCGGGGGAAGCAATTCTCCGTTGCGTGGGAAAGCTCACACCTCGTTTGGAGCAGCTGAATCACGGAAAAGGCGCCGCAACACACTGCCGCCCGGCTAGGCTTCTTGGCCCGCCGGGCGGCGTGGACGTCCCAACCCGTGTCAGATCTGGCCTTCCTCCAGCATTTCGGTCACCAGGGCGGCGATGCGGGAGCGCTCGGAGCGCGTGAGCGTGACGTGCGCGAAGAGCGGATGCCCCTTCAGTTTCTCGACGACGGCGACCACCCCGTCGTACCGGCCGACCCTGAGGTTGTCCCGCTGGGCCACGTCGTGGGTGAGCACGACACGGGAATTCGTGCCGATCCTGGACAACACGGTCAGCAGGACGTTCCGTTCGAGCGACTGGGCCTCGTCGACGATCACGAAGGCGTCGTGCAGGGAACGGCCCCGGATGTGGGTGAGCGGCAGGATCTCCAGCATGCCGCGTCCCAGCACCTCTTCGATCACCTCGCGCCCGGAGACGGCCGAGAGGGTGTCGAAGACGGCCTGCGCCCAGGGGCTCATCTTCTCGGCCTCGCTGCCGGGGAGATAGCCGAGCTCCTGCCCGCCGACCGCGTACAGCGGGCGGAAGACCATCACCTTCTTGTGCTGCCCGCGCTCCAGGACCGCTTCCAGGCCCGCGCAGAGCGCCAGCGCCGACTTGCCGGTGCCGGCCCGGCCGCCCAGCGAGACGATGCCGACCTCCTGGTCGAGCAGCAGGTCCAGGGCGATGCGCTGTTCGGCGCTGCGGCCGTGGATGCCGAAGGCCTCCCGGTCACCGCGGACGAGCCGCACGTTGCCCTCGGGCGTCACCCGGCCGAGCGCCTTGCCGCGTTCGGACTGGAGGACCAGGCCGGTGTGCACGGGCAGGTCGGCGGCCTCGGGGACGTACAGCCTCTCCTCCGTGAAGAGCAGGTCGACCTGGTCGGCGGCGAGGGGCAGTTCGGCCATGCCCGTCCAGCCGGAGTCGGTGATCGCCAGCTCCGCGCGGTACTCCTCGGCGAGGAGGCCGACCGATGACGCCTTGATGCGCAGCGGAAGGTCCTTGGAGACGACCGTGACGTCGTACCCCTCGGCCTGGAGGTTGCGCGCGACCGCGAGGATCCGTGAGTCGTTGTCCCCCAACCGGTAACCGGCGGGCAGGACGCCGGGATCGGAGTGATTGAGCTCGACGCGGAGCGTCCCGCCGAGGTCCCCGAGGGGGATCGGCGCGTCCAGCCGGCCGTAGCGGACCCGGAAGTCGTCCAGCAGGCGCAGCGCCTGGCGGGCGAAGTAGCCGAGTTCCGGATGGTGCCGTTTGGCCTCCAGTTCCGTGACCACGACGACCGGGAGCACGACTTCGTGCTCGTCGAAGCGGGCCATGGCGTTCGGATCGGCCAGCAGGACGCTGGTGTCGAGAACGTAGGTGCGCCTGTCGGGCATGCGGCGCTTAGTGCTGGTCACCACGGAAGGACGTACCCCCTCGGAAGAGGTTGGGGTGCGACGGCGTCGCGGAGCATCCCAATGGGAGAGGAAGGGCCGGGCTCCGGCCACCTTGCGCGGGCCGTGCGCCGGCCCTCCGCGTCAGCCGCACTGTATGTACGGTCCTTCGTGTGCAAAGGGCCTCCCGGGCGAGCGGACTCGACGCCGCTCACTTGGACTCGGCGCCCGCCTGGTTGGTGACCGGACGCCGACCTGTCAGGGGTATGCCCTCATACACGGCCGGCCATGCCGACCGGCCCACTTCCGGGGGGACGGGGCGGGGAACGGGTTCCCCGCCCCGCCTCAGCCTCCGTAGCGGCGGTGGCGGGCGGCGTAGTCGCGCAGCGCCCGCAGGAAGTCGACCCGGCGGAAGGCCGGCCAGAAGACCTCGCAGAAGTAGTACTCGGAGTGCGCGCTCTGCCAGAGCATGAAGCCGGACAGCCGCTGCTCGCCGCTGGTGCGGATGACGAGGTCGGGGTCGGGCTGCCCGCGCGTGTAGAGGTGCTCGGAGATCAGGTCGGTGGAGACGATCTCGGCGAGGTCCTCGAAGGAGGTGCCCTTGCCGGCGTGTTCGAGGAGCAGGGAACGCACGGCGTCGGCGATCTCCTGCCGGCCGCCGTAGCCGACGGCGACGTTGACGAGTATCCCGTCGACCCCGAGCGTGGCCTGCTCGGCCTCCTTGAGGACGGTCTGGGTGTGGGCGGGCAGCAGGTCGAGCGTGCCGACGTGGTGGACGCGCCAGCGGCCGTCGGCCACCAGGTCCCGGACGGTGTTCTCGATGATGCCGAGGAGCGGGACGAGCTCGGACTCGGGCCGGTCGAAGTTGTCCGTGGAGAGCATCCACAGGGTGACGACCTCGACATCGGTCTCACTGCACCAGCCGAGCAGTTCCTTGATCTTGTCGGCACCGGCCTGGTGACCCTGCGCCGCCGTGCCGCCGGATGCCTTGGCCCAGCGCCGGTTGCCGTCGAGGATGACGCCGATGTGCTTGGGCACCTGGGAGTGGTCGAGGCGGGCCTCCACCCGGCGCGCGTAGAGCCCGTACACCAGGTCGCGCAAGTTCACTGAGTCCACCTCTCGGTTCCGTGCGGGCCCGCCGGCCCCTTCACCAGGGGCCCGGGGCCGTCGCCTGGGGATCGGATCGCCGCACTGGAAGGGGGCGGATCGCCCCGCCGTGTCATGGCAGTCCCGTCGGACCACATTACTGCGCGGGCCCCGCACCCACCCAACCCGGCCTGTCACAAGTCCGTGATAAGGAGAGAAACGTGACTGATTCCTCCTCCCCCTACCTGGCCGCCGGATCGCGCTACGACTCCATGGAGTACCGGCGCAGCGGCCGCAGCGGCCTCAAGCTCCCGGCCGTCTCGCTCGGCCTCTGGCACAACTTCGGCGACGACCGGTCGCTCGGCTCCCAGCGGGCCATCCTGCGCCGGGCCTTCGATCTCGGTGTGACCCACTTCGACCTGGCCAACAACTACGGCCCGCCGCCCGGCTCGGCCGAGCTGAACTTCGGCAAGCTCTTCCGACAGGACTTCGCCCCGTACCGGGACGAGTTGCTGATCTCGACCAAGGCGGGGTACGAGATGCACCCCGGCCCGTACGGGGAGTGGGGCTCGCGCAAGTACCTGCTGTCGTCGCTGGACGCCTCGCTGAAGCGGATGGGGCTGGACTACGTCGACATCTTCTACTCGCACCGCTTCGACCCGGACACTCCGCTGGAGGAGACGATGGGGGCGCTGGCCTCCGCCGTGCGGCAGGGCAAGGCGCTGTACGTGGGGGTGTCCTCGTACAACTCGGCGCAGACCGCCGAGGCGGCGCGGCTGCTGCGGGAGATGGGGGTGCCGGCCCTGATCCACCAGCCGTCCTACTCGATGATCAACCGCTGGACCGAGGAGGACGGGCTGCTGGACACGCTGGAGGCGGCCGGGATGGGCTGCATCTCCTTCGTGCCGCTGGCCCAGGGGCTGCTGACCGGGAAGTATCTGAACGGCATCCCGGCGGGGTCGCGGGCCACGCAGGGCAAGTCGCTGGACCCGGGCCTGCTGTCGCAGGAGGTGGTGCGCCGGCTGAACGGGCTGAACGACATCGCGCGGCGCCGGGGCCAGTCGCTCGCCCAGCTCGCCCTGACCTGGGTGCTGCGCGACAGCCGTATGACGTCGGCCCTGATCGGCGCGTCGAGCGTGGGGCAGCTGGAGGAGAACGTCGCGGCGCTGGCGGGTCCCGAGCTGTCGGCCGCCGAGCTGAAGGAGATCGACGCCTTCGCCGTCGACACGGCGGGCAGCAACATCTGGGCCGGACGGGGCTGAGGTCCGGCGGGACGTACGGAGACAAAAAACGGGCCGGTCCGTGGGGGGGGTTACGGACCGGCCCGAGGGGGGGTTTCCACCATAACCCTTCGTAAGTGATGGTGGGCACCGCGGCGCGAAATAATTACTCTCCGAGAGTGAGGGGTTCCGCTCCGGTCGCGGCCCGCCAGGCCCGTGCACGGCCGTGACCTGCGGAGATGCTCACAGACTCCGGACGGGCGCCGGAAGGGCGCCCGAGATGTCCACAGGATGTCCACATTCCGTTCGGGGGTGTCGTCAGGGCGCGGCGGCCGCGCCCCGGTGGCCCCGGGTGAACCGGACGCCCACGGTGTCTCCGCCGACGACCACGAACCGGCCGCCCTCGCAGCGGATCACGGCCTCGTGGACCTCGCCCCGTTCGTCCCTGCGCTCGTCGGTGCTGAGCACCGTCCAGCCTCCGTCGGGGGGCGTCGGCAGACCGGCGAGGGCGGCGAACTCCCACTGGGCGGCGGGGACGCACCAGTCGGGCAGCTGCGGCCAGGTGCCGGCGCCGATGTGCAGGGTGCCGTCGGACGCGCAGGTCAGGCGCACCGACTGGCCGTCGTCCAGCACGAACGAGACGGCCTCGGGCTCGCCCATGCGGCCCTCGGGGCGGTAGAAGACGCCGAGGACGCCGACGATCCTGGCCCCCTTGAGCCACTCGGCGCCGCCCCGGCGCGGGCCGGGCGTGGGGTCCCCGTCGATGCCGCGGTCCATGGCCTGCTCCTTCCCCTCCCGGGCGTCAGCGACCAGGGTGCCATCCTTCCGGCCGGGCGGGGTCTTCGGCCTCACGCGGGTTTGCGGGCCTCGATCAGGAAGCGGGTGGTGTGGGCGACGAACGGGCCCTCGGTCTCCAGCCGGTGGTGGAGCGCGGCGAGTTGGGGCCGGTACTGCTCGACGGTGAAGCCGGGCACCATCCAGATCACCTTGCGCAGGAAGTAGACGACGGCCCCGATGTCGAAGAACTCGGTGCGCAGCCGTTCCGCCCGCAGGTCGACGACGTCGAGCCCGGCGGCCTCCGCGTCGGCCCGCGCCCGCTCCGGGTCGCGCGCGCCGCGCACCTCCGGGGGCTGCGGTCCGAGGAAGTACTCGACGAGCTCGAAGACGCTGGCGGGGCCCACCTGTTGCGAGAAGTACGTGCCGCCGGGGGCCAGCACCCGGGCGATCTCGTCCCACCAGGTGGTCACCGGGTGCCGGCTGACCACCAGGTCGAACGCCGCGTCGGCGAAGGGCAGCGGCGGCTCGTCCTCGTCCGCGACGACGACGGCCCCGAGCGGGTGCAGCAGCGCGGTGGCGCGGGCGATGTTCGGCGGCCAGGACTCGGTGGCGACGGCCAGCGGCGGCAGCTTCGGCACGGCGGCCAGCACCTCGCCGCCGCCCGTCTGGATGTCGAGCGCGGCCCGCGCCCGGCCCATCCGCTCCCCCATGGCCCGCGCGTACCCCCAGGAGGGGCGCTGCTCGGTGGCCCGGCCGTCGAGCCAGGAGAAGTCCCAGCCCTCGACGGACACGGCGTCGGCCTCGGCGACCAGGGCGTCGAACCGGGCGGCCTCGCCGGGCAGGGGTGCGTGGTCGGGGGGCGTGGGGGGCATGGGGCCATGGTCGCAGGGGTGGTCGCCGGACGCGACAGGATTACGGCCTCACCCACGATCGCCGCCGTGACGCCGCTGACGATCGTGGGGGGAGGTCGATACGCCGACGGGCGCGGCTCAGGCCGCCAGGCCGCCGAACAGCAGGCCCAGGAACGCCCCGGCGATCATGAACGGGCCGAACGGGATGCCCGTCTTCCGGCCCGCCCGCCGCAGGGCGACGAGCGCCACCCCGTACACCGCTCCGAACAGGAAGCCGGCGAAGCCCCCGGCGAAGACGACGGCCCAGCCGTACCAGCCGAGGGCCGTGCCCAGCGAGAGCGCCAGCTTGACGTCGCCGAAGCCCATGCCGCCCGGGTTGATCAGGAAGAGCAGGAAGTAGAACCCGCCCAGGACGAGCCCGCCGAGCAGGGCGGAGCGCCAGGAACCCGCGTGTTCCGGCAGGAGGGCCGCCAGGCCCAGGAGTACGGCGGCGGCCCCGGCGGCCGGCAGGGTCAGCCCGTCGGGCAGCCGGTGGACGCGGTGGTCGATGCTCGCGAGGAGCACGGCGACCGGGGCGAGCAGCAGCCAGACCGCCAGTTCGGGCCGCGTCCCGGTGGCCAGGGCGAGGGCGGCACAGGCGAGGGCGGTGACGACGGGGGCGAGGCGGTGGGGGGCGTAACGGGGGGTCTTTGGGGGCGGGTCGACGGAGGGCCGGGCCTCGCCCTCCGGTTCGGCGCCGGGCGACGGCGCCTCCGCCCCCGTACGCACCACCGGGACCGCCTCCGCCGCGCAGGCGGCGCAGCGCGCGGCGCCGAGCCAGCCGCGGGCGGGGCCGGTGAGGGGGTGGCCGGCCGGGCAGGCGTCCCGCCGGGGCTCACCGGGCGGGACGGAGAACCGGTAGGCGGCGCGCGGGACCAGCAGTCCGGTCGCGGCGCCCCAGAGCGCGGCGATCCCTGTCAGCATGTCGTCCACCTCGGCGATCCTAATCGCCGCGCCCCGGGCGGGGGTTGGGCCGGTGGATTCGGGCCCGGCGGCGGTCCCGGCGCCGCTACCGTCGGGCCATGGCTCGATGGCGCGATGGCACGGGAACACTCACGATCACGGACCGGGACGGGGCGACGGAGACCCGGGTGCCGCTGCGGATCGCGGCCTCCTACCGGCACCGGGCGCGCGGGCTGCTCGGCCGGGACGGGATCGACGGGGCGCTGATGATCACGCCGTGCGGGAGTGTGCACTCCTTCCGGATGCGGTTCACGATCGATGTGGCGTACCTGGACCGGAGGTTCAACGTGCTGGCGGTCCACACGATGAAGCCGGGCCGGCTGGGCCTCCCCCGGCTGCGCGGCCGGCATGTGATCGAGGCGGAGGCGGGCGCCATGGCGGCGTGGGGACTGCGGCCGGGCACGCGGGTGCGGATCACCCCGGCCCCCTGAGGGCTGTCGGAGCCCATGGCCGTGCCCGGCAGGTGGCGGGCCGGCCGGAGGCCCTCGTACGGGATGCAACCGGACTTCCGGCCGGTGCGGCGGTAGGGGCCGCAGGGCGTCCCGACGGGGCGAACCCCCGGCTGTCGCGGCGCTGGACCACCGGCGATCCGGCGCCCGCTACCTGCTGGGCACGTCGCTGCCGTAAACGACCCAGGGCGACTGCTCGAAGGAGTTCACGCCGGACAGTTGCGGCTGGACGGCGGCCACTTCGGGCAGCAGGGCGAGCGTGTCCGGCCAGCAGTCGAAGTACACCGACCCCTTGACGATGAAGCCCGGCCAGTCGGTGGCCGCCGACGCGCCCTCGCGGTCGAGCACGAAGCCGACGCAGAGCAGCGAGGGCCGCCCGATCGCCTCGCGTATCGCGCGCACCACCCGTTCCTGGTCGGCGCGGCCCAGCCCGCCGAGGCCGAAGCGCAGTTCGACCGTCCCGTCCTCGCCGCGCCTGATCCGGGCCCGGACCTCCTCGCCGCCGGCGAGCCAGAGCAGGAAGTCGACCTGGTCGAGGCGTTGCAGGCCGGCCAGGAGCACCAACTGCTCCCGGGTCACGAAGGACTGGGTGCCGGACCCGCCGGCGCCGGGGCTGAGCAGGGTGATGCGCCGGGTGACGGGGTGGTCGGCCCGCACCCCCGCCGCCTCCAGGTCGCCGAGCAGGGACTCGGCGTCGGGGCGGCTCCAGCACAGGTGGCACGAGCAGAAGAATCCGTCGCTCATCGGCACGTCACCTCGGGACACGTGGGGGCCGCTCTCCTCGCCCGGCCCACCGCGGGCGGCGGCACGGGGTGGCTGGCGGGTGGTCGGTTCACGAGGGTAGGGCCCAGCCCCGGTCCGGGGTAGGGGCCCTGGTCCGGCCCTCGTGGTGTTCCTCCGCCCGGGCCCCCCGGCTCTCGCCGCCCGTACGGAACAAACCGCTGGACAACCGGACGCCGGGCCAAGAGGCTGTGCGGCGATGACACGCACCGATTCGCCTCCCTCATGGGACGAGCGCACCCAGCTGGCCACCTTCCTCGACTACACCCGTGCCACCGCACGGGCCAAGTGCGAGGGGCTCGCGCAGGAGGACGCCGTCCGGGCGCCCCTGCCCGGCTCCCCGCTGATGACGCTCGCGGGGGTCGTCAACCATCTGCGCTGGGTCGAGTACTACTGGTTCGAGGTCGTCTTCCTCGGCCACGAGGACGAGGGCCCGTGGACGGACGAGGACCCGGACCGCGAGATGCGGATCGCCGTCGACGTGCCGCTCGCCGACGTGCTGCGGGAGTACGAGGAACAGAGCGCCCGTTACCGGGAGCTCGTCGCGGCCCATGACCTGGACACCCGGGCCCAGCGGGTACGCGTGGAGGGCCGCCGGCCCGATCTGCGCTGGATCCTTCTGCATCTCATCGAGGAGACGGCCCGGCACAACGGCCACCTCGACATCATCCGGGAGATCGTCGACGGGACGACCGGGGACTGAGGCCTCTGCGGGGGCCCGGCGCGGCGGGGGCCCCGGGGCTCGTTCGCCGCCCCGTTGTCGTACCCCGGCCGTACGCTCCCCCCATGAGCGTCTCCCTCTACTACACCGCGCGCCGCACGGCCCCGCTGACCGGCCCCGAGTCGGCCGCCATCGCCCGCGTCGTCACCGCACGCCGGGCGTCGTTCCCGTACGAGGACGAGGAGGGCCTCTACGTGTACGACCCGCGGTCGGCGGAGCCGGAGGTCCTCCTCGACGGCTCCACCAAGCTGCCGACCGACCCCGGCCGCCTGCTGCCGGTGGTCGCCCATGTGCTGGACTCCGTCACGGAGTTGCGTCGGGCGCTGCCGGACGCGCGGTGGCACGTGCACCTGGACGACCTGGACATCGAGTGGGACGAGGCCCGGGGATACGAGCTGCCCGGGATGCGCGACGCGGACCTGGCCGCGGAGCCGGTGGCGGCCGGGGACGCGAGGGATGACACGGCGGACGGCGGTGCCGGGCTCGGCCCGTGACGACGCCCGCGCGCCGGGGCCCGCACCACGCGTTCTTCGGCGCTACGGCGTACCTGCGCGACGACCGCCCCGCCGTCCCGGCGCGCTCTGCGGGTGTCCCGACACCGTGACCGGCGGAGCACAACCTCAACGCGGCAGCGTGACCCACGTCTTGAAGCCCCTCACGGGCTGCGGCGCCTCGCGACTCCCCCACTCGCCTCCCCAGTCGTCCACGACCGCCGCGAGCAGCCAGAGCGCCCGCCGGCGCCGCACCTCGCAGAGCGCGGCCGTGTCCGGTTCGACGTGGTGCGGATGCTGGTCCCAGACGAGCAGCCGGACCGCCTCCTCGCGGTGCCGGAGCGATACGTAGAGCTCACGCCCCGGGCTCAGCCTCGCGGCGACCGCCACGAGTTCGTTCATGGAGTTCGGCGGCCCGCAAGCCACGAGATCCCAGCTCCGCCACCTCTGCGAGATGTCCGAGCGCGAACACATCGACATCCGCGTCATCCCGGTCAGCCGGGGCGCGTTCCCCGGCGCCGGTCACGCCCTTCTCTATGCCCACGGCGCTGTTCCTCAGCTGGACACCGTTCAACTGGACTCCGCGCACGGCCCGGAATTCATGCATGCTGAGGGGCAGTTGACCAAGTACCGGGCCCACCTGGACTGGCTGGAGGCCGCGTCACTCGACTCCGCCGGTTCGCGGGACTTCATTCACGCCATCTCGAACCAACTGTGAGGACGTACGCCATGCCGGCGATCGACTGGGAAGACGCCTTCTGCGGAGAGGGGAACAACTGCTTCCGCCTGGGCACGGACTCCGAAGGCAACGGCTACGTCGCCGTCGTCGGCGACGAGGCGCACGCCCTCACCGACAGCCGCGAGGCGCTCGCGCAGATGATCCGGGACATCAAGGCCGGCAAGGCGGACCACCTGCTGAGGTAGCCGGAAACGGCGTGCGGCCGCATCCGCCCCCGAGGCGGACGGCCCGGCGGCCCCACACACGCTGCCCCCGCTTTGCCCTTCGATACCTGGTCCGAGCGCTCGCGCCTCAGGTATCCAGAGGGAATCGTTTGCCCACAGGGGGGAAGGTCGCATGCGCGCCGAAGACCAGGCCAGGTCGGCAGAGACACGAGAGGGCAGGGCCCCGGTCCGCCGGTCCCAAGCCGTGAGCCGGACGCGGCCCCCCGCTCTCCTGGCGCTGCAGAGCAGCCTCGGCAACGCGGCAGTGGTCCAGATGCTCCGTCGGACCGGAAGCCCAGGGGCCCAGGAAGAACACCGGCACGACGTCGGCCTCGACGACCAGCGGACCGAGCACCTCGTACAACGCTCCACCGTCCACGACGTTCTCCGCACTCCGGGACGCCCCCTCAACGACGACACGCGCGAGGAGATGGAGACCCGGCTGGGCGCGGACTTCTCGGACGTCCGCATCCACGTGGGCGCGGCCGCGCAGGTCTCGGCAGCGGAAATAGGCGCTCGGGCCTACACGGCCGGCAACCACGTCGTGATCGGCGAAGGCGGCGCCGACAAACACACCCTCGCCCACGAATTGACGCACGTCATCCAGCAGCGCCAGGGCCCTGTCGCCGGTGCCGACAACGGGACCGGGCTGCGTGTGTCGAATCCCTCGGACCGGTTCGAACGCGAAGCCGAAGCCAACGCGAGCCGAGTGATGTCGGGCCCGGCCCTGGCCCGGGCGGACGTTCGCGGCTCGACGAGCCATCAGTCCGCGGCCGGGGAGCAGAGCGTTCAGCGGGCTCCCGATGTGCAGGATCGTCTGACGGACGCCTACTGGAGGGGTCAGCAGCCGCAGGGGAAGCCGCCGCAGGGCCCCCGTCCGAGGTCGAGCGAGCGCGAACTGAAGGAAATCATCACCGAGACGATTCCCGAGCTCCTGCGCCAGTTCGAGAAGAAGTACAAGGGGAAGAAACCGGGGGAGATCCAGGCCATGGGCAACCTGGAGATCTTCAGGGGCATGAAGCGGACCGACGCCGACGCCATCATGGACTGGTGGAACAATGACCGCAAGAACGACACGACTCAATGGATAAAGAAGAACAAAAACAATGAGAACGTCGTCGGCGATTTCCATGCAGCAGGAAGCGGAGATCATCCGGTGATCGGCGCCATACCGGTGACGGGGCACCTCGGGGACGAGGCGCAGGCCCGCACTTACAGCAAGAGGGACGACGAGGCGTTGGTGAGGTTCACCCTGAAGCCCGGCGCTCACGAACTCCTTTTCAGTCCCGATTACATGGCGGTGGCGGGAGTCACCCCAGGACACGCACCCCAGGCTCTCAGGAATATTCACGGGCCGGACAAGCCCATGCCGGAGGCTTCCCAGGGTGAGGGTTCGCTCGGAGGTTACATCGGTATGAAGCAGGAGAAAAAGGGCGACTTCAGTCTCAGCCTGGGCAACAACAAGGCATCCCAGCTACTTTTCCAGCACTTCATCAAGACGGTCGAAATCGTGAATTAGTCTCGATCTTTCCCTCGCTTTCGACTCGCGTAACCCGCATCCCAGATTTATCACGCAGCGCCCCATCAGTCGATAACTTGACGGGACGCTGCGTCATATAGACGAAGCGCGAGCTGCTGTCTTTTGCGTTCCTGACCGAGAGTCAGAGCGCCACAATCAAAGCTAAAGCAACTGGCCGCACCTGCCAGGCGAGACCTTACTAGAGACTCCCCCCTCGCTCAACAAAGCAGAGAGAAGACTTGCCTCTACATAGGTACCCTCGCACCCCAAACGCTTTAGCTGTTGAGATGCATCACGGGCCTCGCCAATTGAGAGATCGAATGCGTCACGAAACGCCTTCATGATCCACCCGCCACTGGGTGGACCATCGGACAGCTTCACGCAGAATGGGCCATGTTGCGCCAGGATTTCAGCGCGCACTTCCGTGGGGGCCGGCCCCCACGCGCCATCATGCGAGTTCCCGCAGGAATCACACGCCCACTCAACCTCCCACCGCAATCGGCCGCCCCTCGCCAGTTGCACCACCCATCCGGTGCATGACTCGCCACACTCTTCGCACGCACGGAATACCTGTGCAGCCTGCTCACTCATCGCCAACCCCTCATGGCCTTATATCGCTCAATTGTCCCATAGAACCGTTGAGACGAGCCCGACCCATCGCGGGGGTGATGGGTTCCCGGAGGGATACCCCGACCGTACCATCGATGATGCAGCTCTTCGTGTGTCAAGCCGTCTCGAAGCTCCGCCCTACTCACGAAAGATTCTGCACCTATTGATGGGTAACTCTTGCAGTTCCGTCTACCAGGGCATGAAACCTCAGGTCAGTGGCCCACGGGATAGAACATGAAGAGTTTCCCATCAATAACGCCCGTGAAGTTCTTACCGTCATCGGTGGTGAAATATGTGACCGCAACCTTCATTCTCTCCAAAAACGATCGAAGCCGCGGCAGGAGTGCCGCGGCTTCGATCGTTTACTTCTTTCTCGTGAGGTAGTAGGTATCCCGCACGTCGGGATCCGAAGTCAAGAAGAACAAGCGAAGTTCCCCCTTCTTGCTCCTGGTGACCCCGATGTCCCACTCCGCCTTCCCTGGCGGCGGTTCTGTGCGAGATGCAACGTCGTCTGGATTGATTTCACTCGCTGGCCCCGCGCCTTCAGCCACAGGATCCTCCTTCACTGCACGGCTGCCCGAGCTTGCCTTGACCTGGATCACCCACCCATCGCCCACAGTGTTCCCACCCCGATACGCTCCGGGTTTCAACAAGCGCCAGGATCCCGGACCCGACATGCGCCAGGCATCGTCGAACGCGAACTCCTGCCCATCCAGCTTTTTTACGACCGCGCGATGTTCGGGCTGAAAGGTCAAAGAACTACCCTTCCAGCCCACCCAAGTACCGTAGAAATCGGCAGCAGTCACCTTGACGGAGGGTGGCGACAGCGAGTCGGTACGACTATCCACGCAGGAACTAAGAGTCAGCACTCCAGAACATGCTATTGCGAGTCCGGCTGGTACGCGTCTCATTGCCCAGGCTCCGGCACCACTATCTGCTCACTCCAACGGAAGGTCATCTTCGTGTCCTTTTGCCCGTTTGGAAACAACGCTCCGGTATAATTAGACAATGCCATGGCTCCTGGATCCTTGGCACCCCCTTCGTAACCCTCTTTGGAAACCCCTCGCGTCAAGGACTCCTTCGTCATCATATTGGTGAGCTTGAACTCCACCGTACCTCGCCCGGACAGCTTATCGTATCCCGTCACCGTGGCTTTGAGATTGAAAGAACCGAGGACGGCGCGGGTGGCGCCTTCAGAGTTGTTCGGGGAGTCGCCAACGAACAGCTGTGCAGCAGCAGATGGCGATTCACCCGCCATCAAGTCCGTGAGCGAAAGATCATTCATCGCCGCCCCATATTTGGTCTTGTAATCGAGACCCTTGATAGTCTCACCAATTTCTACTCCCTTACGATGTGCCAAGTAATTGCGCACAACCGACATCCATATATGACGCTTCACACCCTCTGTTTTTTGTCGTGTTCGTCGAACTGGTACGCAAGCGGTGTCGCTCCCATGAACCAAATAGCCACCAGCTGAGTGGCAGTCGGATTGAGGATGGTTTCGGCGTCCGGGAAGGATATTCCAGAACGATAGGCTGCTGTCGCGCGCTTTCCCAGCTCATCCTGGCGTGATCCGCCGCTGCTGCTGTCGCTGCTTCCCAGGGTCCTTCGCAAGATCGTGATCGGTCGGGTTTCGTCGGGTGTCGACGTGATGCCGGGTTTCGTTCGGTCTGCGGGGTGGGGGCGGGAAGCAGTGCAGGCACGGTCGCAGTGATCATGTGAGTGTCGAAGTCCCATGAACGCTGAGCGAGTCCGTGCCTGCCTCCATATCTTCTCCCATGCCCTCCGGGCTGGGCCGACTGGCCCGGTCCGTCGGCCTGGCGCCACTCCCGGGCGCCGTGGCCGTGCTGCCGTTCCTCGCGGTACTGCCCGATCCGCGCGACCGCCGCGGACGCCGCTACCCCCTGTCGGCGCTGGTCGCCGCTGCGGCCGCGAGCGTCCTGGCCGGAGCGCAGTCGCTTACCGCGATATCCGAGTGGATCGCGGACGCGCCCGGCTGGGCCCTCCGCGCCCTGGACTTCGCGCCCGATCCATTCTCCGGCACGGTCCCCACCCCGCACCCGCACACCGTGCGGCGCTTGCTGTCCCACCTCGACGGCGACGCACTCGACGCCGCGATCGGTGCCTTCCTCACCGCCCGCGCGGCCGAAGACGGCGGCACCGAGGGCCGGTTGCGGGCCATCGCCGTGGACGGCAAGGTCCTGCGCGGCTCCCGGGCCGGCGGCAAGAGCGCCGTCACACTGCTGGCCGCGATGAACCACAACGGAAGCGTCCTGGCCCAGCGCCAGGTCGCAGACAAGAGCAATGAGATCCCCGCCTTCGCTCCGCTGCTGGACACCCTCGACCTGAACCACACGGTGATCACCGCCGACGCTCTCCACACCCAACACGACCACGGCCGCTACCTCCGCCGGCACGGCGCCCACTACCTCGCCGTCGTCAAAGCCAACCACCCCGGACTGTTCGACCAGGTCAGAAAGCTTCCCTGGCGGGACATCGCGCTCGACCACAAGACCCGTGACCGAGCCCATCACCGCCTGGAGATACGCCGGTTGAAGACCGTCGCCTTCGCCCACATCGACTACCCCGACGCGGCCCAGGCCCTCCAGATCGTGCGTTGGCGCCGCGATCTGCACACCGGGAAGCTGACCATCGAGCGTGTCCACCTCATCACCAGCCTGCCGCCCGGAGCCGCCACCGGCGCACAGCTCGCCGCCTGGATCAGAGGGCACTGGCGTATCGAGAACCTCCTCCACCACGTCCGCGACCGGACCTTCCGCGAAGACGACTCCAGGATCCGCACCGGCGGCCTGCCCCGCGCGATGGCTTCCCTGCGGAACCTCGCCATAGGCGTCCACCGCCAGAACGGCCACGCCAACATCGCCGCCGCCCTACGACACCGCTCGCGACTACCGCCGCCCCGTCCAGACCCTCGGCCTCACCTGACAAAACCGGACCGATCACGATCTTGCGAAGGACCCTGCGTACTCGCCCGAGCTCAACCCCGACGAACTGGTCAACGCCGACCTCAAACACAGCCTGCCCAAGCAGCACCGGGCCCGGAACCAGGCCGAACTCGCCGCCGAGGCCCGCCGGTTCTTCCGCAAGCGCCAGCGCCAGCCGCACATCGTCCGCGGCTACTTCCACAGCCCGCACGTCAGATACACGCTCAGCGAGAACCCTTTGAGTTTCTGATCAATAGAATTCACGGTGAAACACCAAGGCTGGGCCACGCTCTCGGCGGCCAGGAAGACGACCCTGACGACCCACCTGCCGCAGCCGTCGTCCGCTGACGTTGCCGTCAGCGTTGCCGTCAAGCAGCGCAGAGGCCCCGCCGGATAACTCCGGCGGGGCCTTCGCAATTCATTCCCAATTCTCCAGGAGATGAGATCTCCTATTCCGGAGAGAATCCTCGAATCACTGGATTATCCACCAGTCCAGGAATGAACTCAGTCAGACGGGAATGCGCCTCTCGCAGAAATTCAACGAACGCACCTACGAGCTCTTGGCGATCGACAGAGGCTCGCCATTCATGCTTCGATGACGTAATCACGACGAGATCCCCGTCGCACCGAAGTCGAATGACTTCATCGGCCTCTGTGAAGCCGATCGCCGAATCTTCTCCCGAAGAAAGGCGATTCAACGCATGACGAAGAGACAAGGCCAGGTCCACAAGGGTCAAGTAGCCCTGCCCAGAGATGACCTCAACCCCATCGACCACCAGCTCTGCACGCACCCCGAAGTACTTGTAGCAAAGGTCCATCTCACTGATGGCTGCCGGGCTGACCTGGCACGCCTTGTCCCAGGTGTCGCGCCAAGGCGACCCAGAACCCGGGGACTCAAAAGAGAAGTGAATCACGAATTCCTCAGCTTTTCGCTACTCGTCTAGAACGGGAACGCCGTCACGACTTTACCATCGTTAACGATGACGCGGATGCTTGTCAGCTCTCCACCGCCATTCGCCGGACCAGCCCTGCCGACAGGAACACCAAAGTCCCATTCATAAATCTGCCCGGCGCGGGGCCTACCGGTCTCAGGGTCCGGGGTGTTCGGCCTTGGTGTCCCTCGATTGATGGTCTCCGCTATTCGCCCGCGAACATGCTTGGCCTTGCCCGTGAGGATTCCAGCCTTATCATCGACCTTCACACCGCCAGGCCGGTGCCGATCCACGATGTGCTGCCAGTCTCCGTTTTCCAGCGCTGCGGTTCCACACAGGCCATTCGAATTGTGAACGAGGACCGGCGTGGCCCCCGCCAGCACATAGTACGCATGGACGTCTTGGATGGTGAGATCATGCGTTCGCTGACGCTTGACGTAGTGACGGAGTGCAGCGATCTTGACGACAGATCCCTGACTCGTTTTCAGCCCCTCACCGACCACGAGGTCGCCCGCTTGGACCCATTCCTTCAACTCTGGAACCCAGAACGGATGGGTATCGGTCGCGATGACACTGGACAACTTGCCACCAGCATCGATGGTGACGGCTGTAAATTCCTTGTCATCTTCGGTGGTGATTGTGCCGATCACCTTTTCGTCAACGTATGCACCGGTGCTCACGTCCGTGGTTCGGACGAAATCCCCGACTTCTACGTCTTCGATGGCCTTATGCGTTCCGTCGGCGAGCAACACTCCCGTGCCGGGCAGGAAACTGTGACACATGCCAAGCTTCGGCTTAGATCCATTCACCTTAGGTTTAGGCTTAGGACCCGCCCCAACCGCGCCGGCCTCCCCCGGGTCACGCGCTGTGAACATGGCGATGAGGAAACTGGGCACCAGGTAGGCATCGCTCGACGTGTCAAATCCCTGGCCGGCTACCCACTCGTCGTATGTGTTGCCGTAGTCGCACCCTGGCTCCCCGGGCCCACCATTCCAGCAATCACCGTCTACCAGAGCCCCGAAAAGCTCTGCAGTGCGCGGAACGTTTCCAACGACACCGAGAATTACTTCTCCGGAGCCGCGACAGACCCCCGAGAACCAGTTGTCCCCACAGAATCCATTCCCTTTGTTGTCGCTATTTCCGTTACCGCTGTTGTTGGTGTTGCCACTGTCGCTTTCGGTTCCGCCGGTGGTGCCGCTACCGGTCCCTCCGGAGGTCTCTCCCGTCGTGGAACCACCGGCCCAGTTCCCCTCGAACGCCATGATTCGCATCAGACCACTGGGGTCGGAGAAGGTGGTGGGGTTGTTGTTGCTGTAGGTGTAGCCGTTCATCTGCTGGGGGTCGGTGAGGTCGAGGACCGGGTCGACGGAGATGAAGCGGCCGAGGTCGGCGTCGTATTCGCGGGCGCCGAGGTGGGTGAGGCCGGTGGTCTTGGTGTCGTCGGTTCCTCCGACGAATCCCTTGGTTCCGGGCCAGGTTGTCGGTGTGGTGCCGCGTTCTCCGCCGAAGGGGAGGGTGCGGCGCTGGGTGAGGGCGAGGCTGGATGCCTGGATGGACAGTTCGCCGGTGCCGTGCTGGTCGGCGACGGTGAAGGCAAACGTGCCGTCGTCGCTGCGGATGGCCATCTGGCCGCCGCCGAGGTCGAAGTACCGGGTGGCCTTTGCCTTGGTGGCGCCGGCGGGAAGGGTGACTTCGGTGTTCCCCAGGTACAGGGTGGTCTCGGTCGGGGTCCGGCCAATGAGGCGGTTTCCGGAGGCGTCGTAGAGGTAGCTGGTGGTCTTGCCGCTCTTGGTGACGCTGGCCAGGTGGCCCTCGGCGTCCCAGGTCAGCGACTGGCCCGGGCGGGTGAGCGTGTTCCCGGAGGAGTCGTAGGTGTAGGTGTCGGTGGTGGAGCCGGCGGGCCCGGTGGTGGTCCGGGAGCTCAGGCTGTGCGCCTGGGGTGTGCCAGGCGTGGGGTAGGTGTAGGTGTCCTTGAGGTCCTTGGCCGTGTCACCTGTTACGTCGTGCCGGGTCTGCGTGGCGCGGTTGCCGGACTTGTCGTAGGTGAAGGACTGCCAGTACGGGGCCGGGCCTCCCACCTGCGACGCCGCTGGTGCGGTCGCGCAGGTTGTTGTGGGCTGCGCCCAGGCTTCAGTGAGCCGGCCGAGGTAGTCGTAGGTGTAGCACTGGTTGTCCGTGCCAGTCCGGGACGTGTCCGAGATCGAGCGGACGTTGCCGACCTCGTCGTAGTGGTAGGTGGCGTAGCGGTCGACACCGGGCTGGTCCTGGCGGTCAACGCGCGAGGTGGCGAGGCGCTGGGTGCCCCACTCGTAGGTGTTGGTGACCTGCGTGATCTTGCCGCCGTCGGTCAGGCTCATCTGGTACTGGAGCGGCTTGCCGGTGAGGCTGTAGCTGACGCTGGAGGTCATGCCTTCGCCGTAGACCGTGGCCGGGCGCAGGGTTGCGTTGTCGTAGGTGTAGTTGGCGGAGCCGCCCGGCAGGGAGCCTGCGGCGGAGTAGCTCACGCCGGCGGTCAGGCCGGAGGGGTGGAAAGTGGTGCCGGTCTGGTAGGTGCCCTGGAGGGCGCCCTCAGTGGCAGGGATGACGACCGCGGTCCGGATGGGGCGGTAGAGCTTGTCGTAGGCGGTGACCTTCGAGGTGTATGCCTGGCCGTCCACGTATCGGGTGGATTCGGCAAGTTGTCCCTTGGCGCCTGTGACTGTGTCGTAGACCTGCTTGGTCCGCAGGGTTCCGGTGGCGGACTTCTCGCGTACCTCGGTCTGGCGGCCGAGGTCGTCGTAAAGGTACGCGAGTCCGGGGACGTCGGTGCGCGAGCCCTTGGTGAAGGTCACCTGGCCGCGGTCGTCGTAGGTGGTGGTTGTCGTGCCCTGGTCGGGGTCGGTCGTGGAGATTTTCCGGCCGAGCTGGTCGTAGGTGTACGTCCAGTGGTTTCCGGCGGGGTCGGTGACCTTGTCCAGTTCGTTACGCGGTGTGTAGTGGTAGGTGGTGCTGTCGTAGGCGGCGTCGGCGGAACGGCTGTGCAGCTGGCGCAGTTCTGTGGTGTTGCCGTGGGCGTCGGTCAGGGTCGTAGTAGCTGTGCCGCCGACCGGCGGGATAACGGTGACACGGTCGCCGCCGTAGATCGTCTGGGTGGTATTGAGAACCTGGCCGCCGTCACCATTGCCGGCCATCTGCAGGGTTTGTACGGCGCGGTTCAGTCCGTCGTACGTGCTACGGGTCTGAGTCTCGACCGAGAGCGCGTCGTCCGGTTTGAAGAGCTCGGTGCTGGGCGCGTCCGTGGCGTAGTAGGGCTCGAACGTCTTGGTAACGAGGCCGCGTTCGTCGTAGAAGGTGTCCGCGATGACGCTGCCACCGTCGGGCCCGGGCTCCTGGATCTGGCGGCTTCGCAGGAATCCGTCGAACAGTTCGTAGGACGTGATCTGTCCGCCGGTGTTGTTCAGCGACTTGGTCGCGACCGTGACCGGCTTGTCCTCGTCGACCGTGTAGACGAACTGCTTGGTGGGCGTCTGCGTGTTGCGGCGATCGGCGGCCCAGACCGTAGTCGTCCGCCCAAGCGCGTCGTACGCGTACTCGGTGACGTTGTTGTTCGTGTCGGTCTTCTTGGCGACCAGACCACGCACCGTGTCAAAGTCCGTGGTGGTGACCTGGGCCGTCGTTGCGTCGGATGCCTTGGCCGGTGGCGTGGTCACCTTCGCCTGGGTGGCGAAGCCGGTGGCAGGCGTGTATGCGGTTGTAGTGGTGCGGCCGTCCGTCCGGGCAGTGCGGACAGGCGTGCCGTCGTCCGTGACCGTCACATCGGCGGTCAGGTCGGTGGCGGTCAGCGGCCTGCCGTAGATGTCGAACGTGGCTCCGGCTTCGAGGTACGTCGCCTTCGTACCGTCATGGCTCTTCAGAGAGGCGACCGCGGTCACGTTCCCCTTTGTGGGTACGGCTCCGTAGGCACCGTTGTCGTAGGCCGAACGGACGTCGCTCAGCACGTCCTTCGTCCGGTCGACAGGCGCGTCACACGCCTTCGCGACCGTCTCCGTGCGGACCGGCATGCTGAGAATCGCGCTGCTCGCATCCCCCGCGTAGGTGGTACGCGTGCAGGTGTTGTCCGTGGAGGTGGTGTCGTCCCCGTAGTCGTCGGCTTCGATGATGCGGCCGGCGATGGTGTCGTGCTTGGTCGCTGTTGCGGTGGTGCGCCACTTCTCGCCGGCACCTGCGTCCAGTGACGTCCAGGTCTTACTGCTGGAGGTTCCGGTGAAGTTGGAGGTGACGGTGCCCCAGTCCCGGACCTTCTTCCCGGTCTCGTGGTACCAGGGACGGCTGATCGTCTTGCCGAGGATCTTGCCGCCGGGTTTGTCGAAGGTCACCGTCTTGTAGCCGAAGCCGGGCACGGCTTCGTGGTCGGTGATGGGGTCGCCCTCGTCCTCGTCCAACGTGACGGAGGCGGACTTGGTGCCGCCTGAGGTGTTGAGGCGGTCGCCGTTCATGCCCCGCAGGAAGTAGCTGTCCTGCTGGGTCTTCATCTCGGTGGCGCCGCCCTGGCCGCCGGTCCTGACCCTGACGTGCTGGTAGCCACGCCACTGGGACCAGGTCTTCTCCTTCTCCTTGGTCAGGCCGTCGTCATCGTCGTAGTGCCAAGCGGCATCGCCGAGGTAGTCGTACATGGTGACCTGGTCCGGCGACCCGCCGGTGCGGTCGGTCTTGGTCACGGACGTGGTGACGTACTTGTTGAACCACTGCAGGTCCGCGTCATCGGTGCTGTCCCCGCCGATGTACTGCGGGAAGCACCTCGTGGTGTTCGTCTCCGGAGTCGGCAGCTCGCTCCAGCTGCATGCGGGAGCGGAGTAGTTCGCATCGATCTGCCCACCCGACTCGTCGGCAACGGTCGAGAGCCGGTCCTTGACGAACGGGGCGTAGCCGTCGCCGGTCTTGTCGAGCCGGTTCTCCAGCTGGGTGTAGTCGAAGGTGGTCTTGGGGAGGGTGATGGCCGGGGTCGCCGATTCACCGGTGTGCTGGATGCTGTCCAGCAGGAGCTGGTAGTCGACGTCCGCGGTGCCCCAGCGGTGGTCGAACTTCCAGGAGTCGACCTTGTCGTAGGTGCCTGCGGTGTTGCGCACCTGGGTGGTGATGCCGGTCAACCGCTTACGGGTCCAGAAGGAGGGGGAGAGCCGGCCGTTGTCGCAGCTGGTGCCGGCCTTGCAGTTGAGGTCCCAGGGGGTGTCGTACCAGTAGGCGGACTTGGAGTCGATCGTGTCCGGGTCGCAGGTCACGCCGGTCTGCGGCAGGCAGCGTTCCTTGTTGTCGAAGACGACCTGGGCCAGCGGCGGGGCGTAGTAGGCGCCCTGTCGCAGGCCGTAGTTGATCTTGTCGAGGTATCCGCCGCGGACGTACGACGTGCCGTCGTCGGCCTTGAGGTTGCGGCCGTAGGAGTTCGCCTCCTTGCCGTAGTGATAGGTGATGGCGTTGCCGTGCGTGTCGACCACTACGTCGAGGTTCCACCGCCAGCCCTGCTGGCACCAGGATTCCGCGAACGTCGCGCCGTGGCACTTCTCGCCGGTGTCGTTCCCGTAGACCGGAACTGTCCAGGCCGAGTTCGTGTCCTCGTCGCCTTCCTTCCAGTCGCTGGGCCGGTTGAGGCCGAAGTAGTACTTCGTACCGTCCGGGGTGGTCACACGCCAGTACTCGCCGTCGTCATCACCGTTCTTGAGAGCGGTGTTGTAGCTGCGGGCGATCTTCGTGCCGTCGTCGTTCTTGAGCTTGAAGGTGTTGGTGCCCGTCTGTACGAGTTCGCCGCTCGCTCCGTTGAACGAGATGTAGGCGTTGTCGTAGGCCCAGCACAAGTCACCGGGCTTACCGCCGTCGGCGTTCTTGACCCCGTCGTCGGCGCACGGCTTGTAGCGGCGCTCGATGGAGCCGGGCCACAGGTCGAACCCGTCGCCGACCCACGAACCCTGGTTGTTCGTCCCTCCGGTACGACCGTCGATGGCACCCGACGAGTAGGAGAGACCGACGCTCGGCTTCAGACCGCCCGGCACCTCGGGGGTCTGGAAGTCGTAGGACCAGGTGAAGTCGCCGGTGTTGAGGCTGGTCGCCCAGGTGGAGGAGGGCGAGAGGGAGGTGGCCTTGTAGTCGCCCTTGTCCCCGTCCGCCTCTGCCGTGGCCGCCAGGACCGTGGGAGCGTCCGCCTGCAGTGACATGGCACTGGCGGTCAGTGTCTGCTGGTCCGTGTCATTGACGGCCGCGACCGGTTGCGCCTTGCGGCACTTGTCCTGCTCGGGCGTCGTCAGCGCACAGGCCGGCAGTTCGACCAGGCGCATGCGCGAGGCGTAGGAGCCTCCGAAGGACTGCGCGAAAGACGAGTAGTCGACAGAGACGTCGACCGGGGCCTTGCCCTTGACAGAGGAGTCCGCCGCCTTCGGAGCGAGGGTGAAGAGCAGTCCCTTCACCCCCGCACGCTTGGCGTGCTGGGCATCGAACACGCGAGAGGTGACGCCGTCGAGCGCCAGGTCCGCGCTAGCCGTGCTGCTCTTCGCCGTGCTCTTGCCGGCCGTCGTCTTCGCGGCACGCGCGATCCCGATGGGCTGCCCCTTCGGCGAGGCGAACCGCTTCGTGCCCTTGGCGCCCGGAGCCGGCAGCGACGTGGTGACCTCGGTCGCCTTCGGCAGCATGGTGTGCGGGGTGGCTGTCGGGACGCGGGGCCCGCACGCTCCATGCGCACCAGCGGCTCGTTGGCGCCGCCGCCGGAAAACGCCAGCTTCACCGTAGTCGCGGCCGGGACGACCGTGCCGTCATCCTGTCGCGCCAGCGTGGTATCGATGCGCTTCCAGCTCTTACCCGACCGGGTCCAGACCGGACGCAAGTACTCCCGCGCCTCCAGATTCCCGTCCGCCGTCGCGAAGACCTCCCGCGCCTCACCCCGCTGAGCGAGCACCTCGACCGGCTTGCCCGACCTCTTCGCCTGCGCCAGCGCCTCGGACTCCGAAGCCGCACCGGCCGACGCATCGCCGCTGTCGGCGGCCGTCTCACTGGACGCGGCAGTCGCCGGAGCGGCCACCGTCATCGACAGGCCCGGCAGCACCCCTGCCCCGAGCGCGGCCACAAGCGCCGCCCCCAACCAACGTGGCCGTCTACCACGCCTTCTTTGCATGATCTTTACGCCCAGCTCACAACGTGCCTTTATTTGCAGCGTGAACTTAAGTGCTGCTTACACGGACTGACCAGCAGTCACCGGTGGCGAAAATTCGACCCATGTGCGCATCTGTCGGAAAACTTCGACTGTGATCTTCATTGCACAATGAAAAAGTTGTATGCAGCATGCGTGTTCTCCATCACAAACTCGGCTGCCACCTGCCCCGCTGGGCGAGCCAGGCGACGCACTCGCGGGGGCCGCCTGCGGAGACGGTACGGATCCGCGTCCGGCGTCCGCGTCGGTACTTCTTCGGCAGCCGGACCAAGGCGAGATGGGCGGCGGTGAGGTGGGCGGCGGTATCGCCGCCCGCGTTCGGAGATCACCTTGGCTAATCTGGGCTCCGGCCTCTGGCCTCTGGCCCCGGCAAGCCGTAGCGAGCGAGGGATGTCGCGTGTTGATCGATGCCGCCGACTGGTCGGTGTACGAGTGCCTGCTGTTCACCCACCCACGGACCACGGAGCAGGTGTCACGGACCGTCGGCCTGACCTCGGCCGAGGTCCGGGCGGCGGTCGGTCGGCTGCGGGAACTGGGGCTCGTCGAACCCGGTACCGACTCCTCGGACGAGATCCTTCCCGTCCCTCCGGACTCCGCCCTCCTGCCCACCATCCGCCGCTGGGAGACGCAGCTCGACCGCACCCGGCAGGTCTCGGACGGCCTGATCCACCGGTGGCGCAGGCGCAATCGCCGGCATGAGGACCTCATCCAGACCGTGGGCGAGTCCGACGCCGGCTGGGCCGCCTTCGAGGAACTGCAGGCCAACGCCGCGGAGGAAGTCCTCATCTTCGACCGGCCGCCCTACGTGGCGCCCCCCTCGGGCAACCCCGCCCAGCTGGACGCGATGGGCCGCGGGGTCACCTACCGCACGGTCTACACACAGGAGGCCCTGAGCGACGAAATACGCCAGGACCTGGCTCGGGAAGCGATAGCCGGCGGTGAGAGGGCCCGTATCAGCGACCGCCTCCCGATGAAACTGGTGGTCGTCGACCGGCGACTCGCGATGATCCCCCTGCAGGGCAGCGCCGGAGCCCTCGACTCGGCCGTCCTGATCACCCCCTCCGCCCTGCTCGACGGGCTTCTGGAGCTGTTCGAGATGACCTGGGACCGGGCGCTGCCCCTGACCTTCGAGGACAGACACATCGCGCAGGGCGTGCCGGACTGGGAGGAGGAGCTCGTGCGCCTCCTCGCCAGCGGCCTGACCGATCCCGCGATCGGCCGGGCGCTGGGCTGCTCCGAGCGGACCGTGCAGCGACGTATCACGCAGTTGATGACGCGCAACAGCGTCGCTACCCGGTTCCAGCTCGGAGCGCAACTCGTCTACGCCCGCAGGATCTGAGACCTCCTCACTGCACCGCGTACGCGGAGATGAGCGTCTGCTCGACGCCCGCTCCGTCCGACGTCGCCGCCTTGACGCGCAGGGAGACGAAGCCGCCGCTCGCCGGGCGGTTGTCCACCGACGCCACCCAGGCGCCGTCGCTGCGGGAGGTCCGGACGTCCTGCCACGAGCCGCCGCCGTCGTAGGACACCTGCGCGGTCAGCGTGTCCGCGCGGCCTTCGTAGCCGGGCTGGCCCGGTGCGTTCAGCTCGACACGGTAACTGCGGGAAGCGGGGGCCTGGTTGTACTGGTTCAGCGCCATGTCGTACGACGGTACGAGCAGGGGCAGGGCCGTCTGCTTGTCGACGGAGGCGGAGTCGAACGACCAGCGTGTGCTGATCGACTTCGAGAGAGCCCAGGTGCGGAAGATGGGCAGGTCGGTACGGCGATTCTGGACCATGGAGAGCTCGTAGTGGCCGGATCCGGACGGCACCGGCCAGGAGGCGAGCCCGCCGAGGGCCGTCGTTCCGACCGCTTCGCCGTCGCGGGTCAGCTTCAGGGCGAACTGATCGGTGAGTGCCTGGAAGGAGACATGGCCTCCGCTGTCCCCCACCGAGGGGATCACGGTGGAGATGGCGTCACCGGTCCGCGTGGCCAGCGGTGTGGTCTCGCCGTTCACGATGTTCGTCGCCGGCTGCGGGTGGAGGGGGCCGGCGTACCAGTCCTCCGTGTGACGGGCGGGCTCCTCGTAACGGGCGGGGCGGCCGGCCATCTGATCGGCGCCGGACGCCGTGTTGCTCGTGCCCCAGTGCACCCAACTGGCCTCGCCGGTGGTGTAGTACGCGGTGCGCTTCGTCGGCGCGAGGACCGGCTGGACGACACCTGCGGTGACGGGCGCGGTGCCGGGGGTGTACGCCACGGCGAGGCCGTCACCGTACTGCTGCCGGCGGACCTGGCTGGACCAGGTCTCCTCGACCTGGGCGAGACCGGCCTCGTCGAGAGCGTGGGTCTGGTCCGCCGGGATCCCGTCGGTCCACGGCAGGTGGACGTTGTAGACGTACGGGCTGTTCGGCGTTCCGCTCCACTTCAGCCGGGTGGCCCCGTTCGCCAGCTCCTGCTTGAGAGCCGCGTAGTCGTCGGTGGTGATGGCGACGACCGGGATGTCGTCCTTCGCGAAGGGAGACCATCGGCCGGCGAAGCCGTGGGCGACGACGACGCCCCGGGCACCGCGCTGGACCGCGTCCTTCGTCACCTGCTCGAGACGGATCGTCGACTCGGAGTCCTTGCTGCCGAGGTCGACCAGGACGAACCGGCCGGCCACGTCGGCGGCGGCGAGCTCCGCGGCCGTACCGCCGCCGACGTCGACCACGGAGGCCGAGCCGCCCTTGGGGAGGTAGGCGATGCCGTCCGTCGTGACGGGGCTGTACTTGGCGTACAGCGCGTCCAGGGTGCGACCGGCGGTGGTGGCGATCTTCAGCAGCGGGGCGTAGGCGCGGGCGACGAAGTCGACGCGGGCATCGGGCCACTGACCGGCCGGGACGTCCGTGACGGCGATGTCCGTCACGGCGGCCCCGGAGACCACGCTGGACGCGAAGGTGACGCCACCGACGTTCCGCTGGTACCGCACGCTCGTGCTGTGGCTCTCCAGCGGCTGTGAAGCGGAGAGCTCGACCCGGTGCGCCTTCCGTGCGTCGAGGGTCTCGGTCGTGTCCTCGGTGAACCGCAGTCCGGGGCGGAAGAGGAAGCCGATCGACTTCACCGTGTGGTAGAGGTCCTTTTCATCGATGCCCGGGTCGTAGCCGTAGATCCCCGCGTCGAGGTCGTAGGTTCCGGCGGGGATCGTCGCGGTGGCCGTGCCGTCACGGAAGTACACCCGGGTCGCCGTCCCGGCTTCGCGCGAGATCAGGTTGACGTAGCTGAGGGTCCCGGCCTGTCCGTCGCCCCGGGTGATGCCCTTGAACTTGACCGTGACCGTGTTGGGCTCGGCGTAGAAACCGAAGCCGGTCACCGCGTGCTGCCCGCCGTCGGCGGCGGTGGCGGTGATCCTGCCGGTGAACTCGCCGTATCCGCCGTCCGGGACGCCCTCGGGAACGGACATGCGCAAGGTCGCCGAGGCGCTCCCGCCTGCCGGGACCGTCACGCTCCCGGTGCTCAGGGAGGCGGTGCCCTGCGGCGCCGGGCGGCCGGTCCCGTCGAAGGCGGTCGTCTTCAGGTTCAGGGTGACGTCGGAGTCACCGGTGTTCTTCCAGGTGACCTCGCGCTCGCTGATCTGCTCGGGGCCGTGCGGCCAGGGCAGGTCGTCCCCGTCGACGTAGCCCGGTCCGGTGACCGTGGCGGACACCGCCTGCTCCACGTCCAGGAAGCCCGTGCCCTCTGCGAGAGGCGGGTTGAGGGGGTCCGGGCGCACGCTCGACATCAGCCCCTGCTTCAGCTGCGCACCGGTCCAGTCCGGGTGGCGCTGCGCGAGGACGGCGGCGGCTCCCGCCACGTGGGGTGTGGCCATCGAGGTGCCCGACAGCGTGGTGTAGTACTCGTCGACGGGGACACCCCGCGAGGTCCCGGCCGCGCGGGCACCGATGACGCCGACGCCGGGGGCGGCCATGTCGGGCTTCAGGTAGTGGTGTCCGGCGCCGTCGTCCACGGGGCCTCGCGAGGAGAACGAGGCTGTCTTCAGGTTGCTGTCGTCGGCCGCGACGGTGAGGGCGGAGGCCGCGCAGCCGGGGGACGAGACGCTCCCGGGGGCGGGCCCGGTGTTCCCGGCGGCGATCACGAACAGGGTGTCGGACGCGGCGGAGAGCTGGTCGATGGCGGCCGCCATCGGGTCGTTGCAGAGCTTCACCGTCGCGCCCAGGCTCATGCTGACGACCTTGACGTCGTTCTCCACCGCCCACTGCATCCCGGCCAGGACTCCGGAGGTCGGGCCGGAGCCGGTGTCGGTCAGGACCTTGCCGACGTACAGGGACGCGTCCGGCGCGACGCCTTCCCGGTACCGGCCCTGGGAAGCGGAGCCGTTTCCGACGACGGAGGACGCGGCGTGGGTGCCGTGTCCGTGACCGTCGGCGGGGCTGCCGTTGCCGGTGAAGTCCTTGCTCGCCACGATCGACGCGGCCATATCGGGGTGACCGGCGTCGATACCGGTGTCCAGGACCGCGACCTTCACCCCCTTGCCGGTGTAACCGGCCGCCCACGCCTCGGCGGCGCGGGTCTGCTCGAGGGCGACGGTGTCGGTGGAGGAGACCTTCGCGTCGAGCCATATCTTGCCGGGAGCGGCGGAGCGGCCGTGCCGTACGTCCTCCCAGAACGCCGGCGTCGCCGACTTCGTGGCCTGCATCGCAGCCATGTGGAGCCGGGGCAGCCGGTCGCGGACGCGGGCACCGCGGGGTGCGGGTGCCGAGGTGGCCGCGCGGCTGTCGGGGTAGCTCACGATCAGGGGGATCGACGAGGTATGCGCGTCGTCGTACCGGTCGGCGATCAGCTTGGTCACGTTGAACAACTGTTCGTCGACTCGGTCCTCGGCGATCAGCGGGGCCGCGGTGTCGGGCACCACGTACAGGTCGTCGCCGAGCTGATGGGTCCGGAATCCCGGCGCCCCGCCCTGGGGGTCGGTCACTTGGACGACCTTCCGGCCGCCCACCGTGCTCAGCGTCACCTGGTCGCCGGTGATCAGGGTGACCGATTCCGTCGAAGGCCGCGCCGCTGCCTTCGGCGCCTGTGAAGGCGGGCTTCCCGAGGCCCAGCCCGGGGGCTGTGCCATGACCATGCCGGACACTGCCAGCAACGCGGATGCGATGACCACCGTGCGACGAGACATGCGAAACCACCGTCCGAAAGGGAACCAGGTGGGAGGAGACCCTAGGGGAGGGGAAGTCGCTTCCCAATACATCGAGGTGGCGGAACGGGGCCACTGTCGGCATCCTGCCGCCGCGCCCTCGGCGCGGATCCCGGCGGCGCACACACCGAACGGCTGCTGTCGCTGGGCCTGTTCAGCCCTGCGGACCTGCGCCTGAGGGTGGGCGAGCTGTCCTACGGGCAGCGGCGCCGGATCGAACCGGCCCGGCTGGTCGGCGAACCCGTCGACCTGCTCCTGCTGGACGAGCCGACGAACCACCTCTCCCCCGCCCTGGTGGAGGAGCTGGAGGGCGCGCTGGCCGGGTTCGGGGGTGCGGTGGTCGTCGTCACGCACGACCGGCGGCTGCGGGAACGATTCGACGGCAGGCGGCTGGAATTGGACGGTGGACGGGTGGTGGAACGCGCGGCGGCGGCATGAGTAAATGAGTGGCCGATAAATCACTGGTTCGATGGCTGGAATCCGCCCCCTCCAAAGGGGTCCGGCGCCGGTCATATGAACACCAGCTGATTCAGGCATGAACCACTTCTGTCCCGCTGGTCACACACTCATGGACAACCCCTGGGGGGGCCTTGCACCTGTCTGCACTGAAATCCGGTCGCACCCGCCGCGCGCGCTCGAAGCGCGCGAGCCGGATCGCGGCCTGCACCGCGCTCGTCCTCTCCGCCGGCATGCTGCTGGCGGCCCCGGCCTCGGCCGACGACGCGAAGAGCGCCGACGCGCCGCAGGCCGTCGGCTCGACGCCGCGCATGGACATCACCGGCGACGGCAAGAGCGACATCCTCTACCAGACGCGGGAGGGCCGTCTGTTCCAGTCGGTGGGCGCGCCGATAGAGGACTATCCCGTCGGGTTCAACGACCCCGACGACCCCAACGAACAGCTCGTGTACAAGGACATCATCGCTCCGGGCGACCTGCAGGGTGACGGCCAGCCCGACCTCCTCACCCTGACGGCGTCCGGCACGCTCACGCTGCACCCGCTGTTCGGCATGGATCCGACGGGGGACACTCCGACCTGGTCCGGAAAGGGCTGGCAGAAGTACAACAAGATCGCCGCACCGGGTGACCTGACCGGCGACGGCCGCAACGACCTGATCGCGCGCACGCCCTCCGGCGACGTCTACCTCTACGTCTCCACCGGGGACATCCACGGCGAGCCCTTCGCACCCGCCGTCAAGGTGGCCTCCGGCTGGGACGCGTACGACCAGATCGTCGGCATGAACGACTCCACCGCCGACGGGATCGGCGATGTCGTCACCCGGACCCCCGGTGGTTATCTGTACTTCCACGCCGGCACCGGGAACCCGTCGAAGCCCTTCAAGGCACCGGTCATGATCGGCTACGGGTTCGACACCTACAACCAGCTCGTGGGTCTCGACGACATCAACGGGGACGGTCTCGGCGACCTCATGGGCCGCAAGGAGAACGGCGACACGTACATCTACCGTGCCCTCTCCAACGGCCACCTCCGGATGAGGATCCCCGGCACCTTCGGGTGGCACAAGGCGGCCATGCTCGTCGGTGCGGGCGGCAACCCGGCCGTCGGCAAGCGCAGCGTCCTGGGTGTCAACGCCACGGGCGGCGGATTCTGGTACGACTCCAAGAACAACGGCGAGCTCTTCGGCCGCGTGGGCCGGGAACCCGTCCCCGAGGGGTGGCTCGCCTCCTCCCTCGACGACGACGGGCAGGCCGACAACCTCTGGGTGAAGAACGGCCGGCTGTACATCGCGGGCCGGGGCATCAGCGACGGCTGGGGCGTCTACAACGACCTCATCGGCCCGGGCGACCTGAGCGGGGACGGCGCGGGCGACATCCTCGCGCGCGACACCAAGGGCAACCTGTTCCTGTACCAGGGGAACGGCAAGGGCACCGCGCTCGCGGCGAAGATCAAGGTGGGCTACGGCTACAGCTCGTACCGCCACATCGTCGGCGCCGGGGACCTCACGGGCGACGGCCGGGCCGACGTGGCGGCCGTCGCCAAGGACGGCACGCTGTACCTGTACGAGGGCACGGGCAAGGCGTCCGCGCCGCTGAAGGCGCGCGTGAAGATCGGCTCCGGCTTCGACATCTACAACAAGTTCGCCGCGATCGGCGACCTCAACGGAGACGGCAAGACCGACCTGCTCGGGGTCAACGGCTACGGCGACCTGTACCGGTACACGTCCACCGGCACGGGCAAGCTCAACAAGCGCGTACGGATCGGCTACGGCTTCAACATCTACAACGCCCTGCGCTGATCCACCCGTAGCGGCGGCGGCCCGGTGGCCGCCGCCGCTGCGGGACAGACCCTGCGGCTGCGGAGCCGAAGCCGGATGACCGGCGAGGACGGACCACGGCATCGTGCAGGCGGCCAAGGCCTCTCCGCGCACGCCACGGTGTACTCGGTGTCGCCGAAGTCGGCGACGACCTTGAGCCTGCCACCGAGCGCTTCGACTGAGCAGCACAGGTATGAGGTCGGAAAGGGCTCACCGCCCATCACCCGGTCGGTGGCCAACCCGAAGAGGCTCAGTCGAGGGTGACGCAGCCGTCCTGGATCCGCTGACCGGTTTCCTCCGGACCAAGGATTCGCTCCAGGTCCTCAAGAACCGATGCGAAGAATTCCGACAGGTCCGGGAAGAGATCCATGGTCTCCACGTCGCCGTCACTCCACTGCCCCACCGAACCTGTCTCCGCGTCGATGAAGAAGCCATACATCTCACCACACGCGTAGGACTCGGCGGCGAAAGGAATCCACTCCTTCCTCCAATAGCCCTCATCCTCGCTCGGACCAGGCATCATCTGATGATGCAGCCGCTCGATACTCGACAGAGGCAGCAGCGCCCATCCGCCGACGAGGAACTCGCCTTCCGGGCAGGAACCCGTCAGGCCGTTCGACCCGTCGAGCCGGGTGACGGTCCCGTTGTTGACCTTCAGATAGGCACGCAGATCCTCCGGGAACCGAACCCCTGTCTTCTCCTCGACGGCGGCGATCTCCTCCTCGCTCGCCGCATCCCCCAGAGCACGGTGACTGACCGGGGCATGCTCACCCAGCCAGGACACCACACGCTGCCACGACTCACCCATGTCCCTCGGCACGCATACCTCCGTCAAAAATCTACTCAATAATTTTTCATGTACCAGATCACGGCACCGAGAAACACCGGAAGCGTAAATGCTATCTGCAGCACCCAGGGGACTCCCGGCCCCTCGTCGTCAGGCTTGCCGGGATTCTCTTCCCGCCAGGTCATGAACGCACGCATCGACTTCCAGTGCCCCACGACGCCCAAAGCAACAGCCAAAATTATCCCACAATAGACCGGGAGCAGTTCGGCCAGGGGCCAGTCGTAGTGAGCGCTATAGGCCGCGATCGCCAAGAAGCCTGCCACGGGGCCGCACGACACCCATATCTTCTGCCGCCAGTTCACCATCCCTGGAAACAGGACCAAAAGATAGAGGGATACGCTGACTGCGGCGAACACCCACCACAAAGGGGACGATTTGTCCGGCATCGGAAATCTTTCTCATTTCTCGCCCGCCACGGCAGAGGGCTTTCTTAGTTTAAACCGAAACTGTTTCACGAGTGGAGGGCGGGCATGCGCCAGGCTCCCCGGCCGGCCAGGGAAAGCACCGGGCCGGTCACCGAGCGGGAGAACATCCACGGGTCCGCGCTCGCAGATGCGGATGATCCGGTGGGTGCGGGCGGGCGGGCAGGTCGTGGGTGCGGCGCGGCAGGGTGGATGACCAACGAGGCCCCCGGGCAACGTGATCGAGGCGTTTGACGTCTCGATCACGTTGCCCGGGGGCCGCCGCCGGGGGGTGCGGGTCAGCTCTGCGCGCCGGTCTCCCCGCGCTGGAAGGAGATCTCCACGCGGCGGTTCTTCCGGCGGCCCTCCTCGTCCTCGTTGCTCGCGATCGGGTAGTCCTCGCCGTAGCCCCGGATCTCGAACGTGATGCCGGTGCCGCCCAGCGCCTGGTCCAGCACGTTGTGGACGGCGTCGGCGCGCTTCTTGGACAGCACGTCACCGTGTTCGGACGAGCCGAGGTCGTCGGTGAACCCGAAGACCCGGACCTTCTTGGCGTCCTGCTTCTTGATCTCCTCGGCGATGGCGTTGATCCGCCCGGTGGCCTCGCCGCTCAGCTTGGCGCTGTCCTTGCCGAAGAGCACTTCCGCCTGGAGGGCGAACTTGATGTCCGCGTTGGTGTCCTCGCGGCGTTCCTCGCCGCCGAGGTCCTCGATGACGGACTTGATGTCGAGGACTTTGGGCGGGGCGAGGGTGGCGCCTTCGGGGAGCTTGAGGTCGGAGTCGGTGGGATCGACCTCGACGGGGGGCTCTGCGGAGGCGGAGGGGTAGGGACTGTCCTCGGCTGCCGCCTGCGTGACGTCCGTTGCCCCAAACGCCAGCGCCATTGCGAACGCGGTCACGACCACACGGGTCTTCGTTCCCTTCTCGGCGGTGGTGGCGGCACTCATCCGGAGATCTCAATCGTCGCGTTCGGGAACCCTGGGAAGTGAAGGTCGACCTTGGCCGTCGTGCTGGGCGGGGATGGGAACTGGGCGAAGAAGCCCAGGGCCTTCCCCGGTTCGATGATCGACGTGTAGTTGCTGGTGGTGAGCGGCCGGTTGTCAGTGTCCCGCAGCACGTAGTAGCGCTTCTTGCCGACCGAGTCCACCAGCGTCATTCCGGCCAGTGAAGGCCCGGTCTCGGCCACGGCTTCCTCCTGCCCGCTCCATTCGAGGGGCGTGGTGAAGCCTTCCCCACTGGTGTTCTTGAAGTCACCGCTGACGGTGAGAAATCCACCGCTGTCACGCTTGGCCGAGTACACGATCATCTCTACGCCCCCGTCGTTCTTGAGGGTCACGAGAGTCTTGCTGCGGTCGGGCAGCGTCTTACCCTCTGCCGCCTGCTTGCCCCGGTCCTTCCCGGTGTCGGACGACGCGGCAGGAGCCTTGTCCGATCCCTTGTCGTCACCGCCGCACGCTGCCATCGAGAACAGTAGAGACGAAGCCAGGAGAGCAACCGCCCCAGCCCGGCGTACTTTCCTGGCGTGCCGGAAATTCATTCGAGATCCTTTGCATTCATTCGCGGTCAGTTTTCGGCCAGGTGCACGGAGAAGAGGTCAGCCATGTCAGGCATGAGCGCCAGGCCCTCGGGGTCCACCACCCATTCCTGGCCACCGTCACAGCGAACCTTGCCGACTGCCGCCGCCTCCGATTCAGGATCCGGGTCCGGCTCCGATTCGGGATCCGGCTCCGCTTCCGCGGCCGGTGCTTCCTCCGCGGCCGGGGTGAACGTACAGCGAGGCTCGACCACGGCCACGGCCATGGCCTCCGCCTTCTTCCCCTTGGTACCCGGCACGATGTCCGTGCTCATGCCCTTGTCCGACTTCAGACTGACCTCGTAGCCCCATCTGCCGTCGGTCAGCGGTCGGCACTGAACGCCGGTGGCCTCGTTCAAGGCGGCGAACTCGGATGCCTTCCCGCAGGCGTTTCCGAGGCCCCTGAAGAAGGGTGTATTGAATACAGATTCGAAGTAGTCAGGGTCGGTGAGATGTGTCGCCAGATCCGGTTCGAGCCGGCTGCGCGATTCCTTGGCCGCCGCCAGTGCGGCGGCATCGGCTGCGCTCTGTGCACTGTTGCGCTGAATATCGGCTTCGCCGAACGTAAAGAAGATCAACGCAAGGAAGAGCAGACCAGCCACAGCCGTAATGTACAGCGGTGCGGCCTGCCCCAAGTCCTCGCCGATCTCCGGACTCACCTGGAGAGGACCTTGTTGATCTTTTCCTTGAACTTGTTTCCGATGGTGGTGCCCATCCTGGTGTTGATCAACGCGATCACGATCGCCACCACCAGAATCGTGATGCCGACGTACTCGATCGCCCCCTGCCCCCTGTCCTTCCGGCGCCTCATGTGTGCCACGGTCGTGTCCGCCCAGTGGGTCACGTAAGTCTGCGTGCTCACCGCCGCCTTGAGCGCGATGTCCTTCATGAGGATGTCCCCCTCCGAGTTCGACCGACCGGGAAGCGGTCGACGTTGATCCGTAAGTCCGCCTGCCATCGGCAACGCACGTGGGTACGACACCCCTCATCATGAGCCTCCGGGCCCAACTCCGGGCCCGGTCAGGTGACAAGGGCCCGAATGCCCTACCGCTTTCAGCCATGATGCGCCGCGGCCCCCCGCATTCGGTTTCGCGAAGATTCGTTCGATGTGGTTCTTCACCGTCTTCCGACGGATGAAACAGGCGGCGGCGATCCGCCGATCGGGCATGCCCGACGCGATCAGGCCCATCACCCCCACCCCCGCTCCCACTCGCCTCCGACAGCACGCTCCAGGGAGCCGAAGCGGCGGTCCCCGACGATGAATGTCCCACAAATCGCCCCGATAGCACGGCATTTCGCGGGAGAGCACCGCCCCCGGCTTCGGTTCGCGGTGCCCCTGGCGGTCGCCCGTCACCGGTCTCAAGCGCGGCCGGGCATCCGGGCCCGGGGCTCAAGTCGCGAGATCCGAGCGCTCTTTCAGAGGAATGGTTGGGAGGGTTTGAACCCACCCGCCCACCCTTGTGACCCGCAAGGGTTCACTTCGCGCGATCGAGTTGCGACGGAAGGTAGCCACGCTCTAGCTTCAGCGAGGACACAGACCAAGGACCAAAGACGGCTCCCGCCGGTGCGCTAACACCGCCAGGAGCCTGACCACCTCGATCGAAAGCAAGAGGACCGATCAGATGGCTGACAGCCAGTTTAGTGGCGCGCCCGTGCCCTACCACCCGATGGCGAACCCCGGTTACGGCAAGCGTTCCGCCCCGGACCAACGCCCGCACACGGGGCAGGACTTCGCGCACCTGCACCCCCGTGACGCGGCGATCGCCGCGTACATCGACGGGCTGTGCGACGGCGCCGACATCTCCGTGAAGACCCT